>NZ_BMOL01000020.1 GCF_014647055.1 Deinococcus aerolatus
GTTCATGACTGGGGTGAAGTCGTAACAAGGTAACTGTACCGGAAGGTGCGGTTGGATCACCTCCTTTTACAGGTCACATTACTCAACACCAGAAGCGTCCTTCAGCGCCCCGGAACCATGATGGTTCCGGGGCGCTTTCTCGTTTGGTGCTGCGCCCAATCGGCTGACGGTGTGACGGTGGACTCAGGCGCTTAAGGGCAGGACCAGTGCGCGGGCCTTGACCCCCCGAGTGTGGGGATGCAGAGCGAGGGCCAGCATTTGCGTGTCCGGGCGCAGCAGATAGGGTAGCCACGTCTGGTGCAGCGTGTTCATGGCCGCGGAGGCGTGACCAACCGGACAGCCGCGCAGCACCAGCACAGCGCGGCTCCCGCCCACCGTGATCCAGAGGTCCGCCGTGGCCTCACCGTTCAGGCCGCTGGCCGTGCGGTACTCAAATGTATGGGCCTGCCTCAGCAGATGCATCGTCTGGTTCACTGCTCCTCTGGGCTGTTGCCCGCTTGATTGTCTTGAGTGAAGGTCCCTCAGCCTACGCAGCAAAGGCTGCGCCGATTGTCCCGCAGATGCCCCTGTTGGATAGACAACTGCGCCCCGGTGCCATGCGGGTTGAATCTTCTCAACCGCGCAAACATCACCATGCCATCTCCCTTGTCTTCGTTAAACTGCCCTTATGGGCGGTCTTCCGGTGTCGGAGCTGTTGCGCGAGTATCAGGGCTACGTGCTGGCTTACCGGTTGCGTGCGGCGGTGGGCGGACGGGTCGCGCCGGACGGTGAGCAGCTGAGCCTGCCCGCCTACGCCTCCACGCGTATCGAGCGGCAGGACCTGGCCCGTGGTCTGATCAAGCAGGGGCTGGACGCGGGGCGTATGCGCCGGCTGGACAGGCTGTCCGACACCCTGATGTTCGGCTTCTGGCTTAATCCTGCCGAGGTCGCGGCCTTCCTGCGCGCCGCCATCCGCGAGGGCAGCCATCCGGCACTGGGCCGCCCGGACGCCTTCGCCGCGTTGCTGACGCACAGCGAACGTGCGCGGCTGGGCGAGGCCGGGGTGCAGCAGGTCTGCGCCCATCATCTGGCCTGCCTGACCCTGGCCGTCCCGATGCTGGACCCGGACGGGCTGTCGCGGGCGTGGCAGCGGATTGAGGACACCACCCCCCCACTGTTTCTGGACGAATTGGCCGCTGTGGGCGTGGTTTGAACGGAATGCTGGCCAGCCTGTGGCGGACCCTGCTGCCCCGTGCCTGTCCCGGTTGCGGCGCACAGCTGGGCACCGAGGCGGGCTTGTGCCGTGCCTGCCGGGCTGGGTTGACGGCACGTGTCGAGTCCCACAGTCCGCTGCGGCCTCGACCAGAGCCGCATCTGGTGACGCTGGGCCGGTACCAGGGCGTGGGGCGCCGGGCCGTCCGCGCCCTGAAATTCGGTGGAGCGCGGGATCTGGCAGGTGTGCTGGGGGAGGCGCTGGCAGCGGGCGTTCCACCCGAGTGGGGCGTGGGCGCGGTGGTGCCGGTGCCGCTGCATCCCTCCCGGCAGCGCCAGCGCGGCTACAACCAGGCCGAACTGTTGGCCCGCGAGGTGGCCCGTCAGCTGGGGGTGCCGTGCGTAGATGCGCTGCGGCGCACCCGCGCCACCCATCAGCAGGCTCGGCAGCAGGCCGCCGGGCGCCACGAGATGGCCGGAGCATTCGCGGTCAGGCCCGGTCGACTGCCGTCTGGCCCGCTGCTGCTCCTGGATGATGTGATGACGTCTGGAAGCACCCTACTGGCCTGCCAGGATGCCCTGCACGCGGCGGGCGCGGCGGAGGTGTATGTCGCGGTGGTTGCCCGGTGAGGGTGAGGCGGCTCAGGTTGGAGGGCCGCTCTGCTCACGCAGCCACAGCATCAGGGCCTGGGCGCTGGCGGGGTTGGTGGCCAGTGGAATGTCGTGAACGTCGCACAGGCGCACCAGCGCGCTGACATCCGGTTCATGGGGCTGGGCTGTCAGCGGGTCGCGGAAGAAGAAGACGGCCATCACGCGCTCCTCGGCAAGCCGCGCGCCGATCTGCTGGTCTCCGCCCAGCGGCCCGGACAGGACCCGCTCGACCTCCAGCCCGGTCTGCTTGTGCAGGATGGCCCCGGTGGTTCCGGTGGCGACCAGATGAAAGCGCGACAGGACCTCGCGGTGGGCCAGCACGAACATCGCCAGTTCCAGCTTCTTCTTGTCATGCGCGATCAGCGCCACCTGCCGGGTGCCTGAAGGGGTGGGGAGCGGTGCGGTCATTGGGCCATTGTGTCACGGGGTCGTCATGGGCCACACACTCTGACAATCGGCGTCTCTCAACACAACTAAAACAGAATCGAGAGACAGCCGGGGACACGAAAAGGCCGGAGCACATTTGCCCCGGCCCCTCTCAGCTCAGAATTCGGCTCAGTTCTTGGCACTGCCCTCAAAGGCGGCCTTGAACTTCTGCAGGTCCTCAGCGATCTGCTGGCTGGGTTCCTCGCCGAACAGTTTGGCCACGGCGGCGCCCAGTGGGCCAGCCGGCGGGCGGTAGCTGAGGGCCACATGCACGCGGGTTCCGCCGTTGGGCAGTTCCTCGAACTGCACGCTGCCCGCGTTGTCTACGGTTGCGCCCGGCAGCGAGTGCCAGCCGATGCGCTGGCCCGGCTTGTCGTTGACGATCTCGGCTTCCCACTCGACATGGGTGCCCAGCGGAGCCTTGGCCACCCAGCGGCTGCGCTTCTCGTCCAGCTCGGTGACGCTTTCCAGATGGCTCATGATCTGGGGCAGATTTTCCAGCTTGCGCCAGTAGTCGTAAACGGCCTGGGTGGGCCGGTCGATAACCACGCTGTGCTCCACGAAAATGGGCTTGGAGGCCGCCGCGCCGCCGCCGCCAACTGCGGCCATCACCGGGTCATTGCCGGTGGCCGCGCGGTAGGCCAGGTAGCTGCCCACCGCAGCCATGCCCAGGCCCAGCACGCCGCGCTTGCGCAGGCCCATCAGCAGCAGGGCGCCGCCGGCTGCTCCGCTGATCATGCGGGTCTGGTCCATTCCACTGTCTTCTGTTTTTGTCATGGTTGATCCTCCGATAACCGGCAGTCTAAGGGTTGGGCGCGGGGGGGCCGTGAAAGGTAAACCAATCCAGAATATGCGCCGGCCAGGCGGCTCCTGAACCCGCCGGAACTTCAGGGCCTGGGGTCAGGCGCAGGCGTCCCCTGCTGCTCATGCTGCTGCTCGATCTCGTCGGTGGCAGCGCGGTCCGCTGCGGTGGCCGGACCCCCCTCCAGGTGCGCGTCGAGGTTGGTGTTGGCCCCGTAGCTGCTGGCCGCGCCGCCCTGATGGGTGTCCATGTCGATGGGCGTGCTGATGGCATCCGGAGCCGGAGCGCCGGGCGTGCTGGACGTGGTGGGTTTTCCCTCTCCCATGATGTAAAGCCCTCCTGAAATTGTGTCTGGGCCATGGTCGCGCAAACCCGGCGGCGGGAGGTGTGCAGACCTTGACCTGGGGTTGATCTGAGGGTGGCTCTGGTTGGACCGGGAGGAACGCGACATAAGGGGGTGGACTCCCCCCGTCACCCGCCGCATGCTCTACCCTGACGGATGTATGAGCGCTGCCGCCTCCCCGCGTCCTGAAGGTCTGGATCCCCTGTCGTTGACGGCCATCCTGGTGACCATCGTGTTCTGGGCCTCGGCCTTCGCGGGCATCCGGGCTGGCCTGGAGGCGTTCTCGCCGGGGCACCTGACGCTGTACCGCTTTCTGGTGGCGGGCCTGGCGCTGGGCGTGTACGCGCTGGTCACGCGCATTCCGCTGCCCAGCGCCGGGGATCTGGCGCGTATCTTCGGCCTGAGCTTCATGGGCATCACGCTGTACCACGTCCTGCTGAATTACGGCGAGGTCAGCGTGCCGGCCGGAACCGCCAGCCTGATCATTGCGGCAGGCCCGGTGATCACGGCGCTGCTGGCCACGCGTTTCGGAGGCGAGCGGCTGAACCTGCTGGGCTGGCTGGGCACCCTGACCAGTCTGGGCGGCGTCACGCTGATCGTGCTGGGCAGCGGGCAGGGGGTCAGCTTCACGCAGGGGGCGCTGCTGATTCTGGGCGCGGCGCTGTTTACCAGCATCTACTTTGTGTTTCAGAAACCGCTGCTGCGGCGCATGAATCCACTGCACTTCACGGTCTGGTCGCTGCTGCTGGGCACCCTGCCCATGCTGGTCTTCCTGCCGGGTTTCATGGGTGAGCTGCGGGCCGCGCCCGTGTCGGCCCATCTGGCCCTGATCTACCTGGGGCTGTTTCCCTCGGCGCTGGCGTACCTGACCTGGACGTTTGCGCTGTCACGGGTGCCGGCCAGCACCACCACGTCGTTTCTGTACGTCAGCCCGGTGCTGGCCATCGTGATCGCGCTGGTGTGGCTGGGCGAGCTGCCCCGGCCGGTCACGCTGCTGGGCGGCGCGGTGGCGGTGGCCGGGGTGGTGCTGGTCAACACGCTGGGCCGCCCCAGACGGCCTGCCCCACTGCCCGCACAGGCCACACAGGGGGCAGCGGAAACATGAGCGCCCCCGCTGCCGAACAGCCGCCTGCCCCGCCTGCCGACGCGCCCATCGTGCTGGAGGACGTGAGCGTGCGCCTGGGCGGCGAGACGGTCCTGAGCGGCGTGACGCTGGACGTGCGCCGCGGCGAGTTCCTGGCGCTGATCGGTCCCAGCGGCGGCGGCAAGAGCACGCTGCTGCGGGTGATCGCCGGGCTGCTCCGGCCGCTGTCGGGCACGGTGCGCGTGGGGTCGGTCCCGGCGCTGGTGTTCCAGGACTACCGCCTGCTGCCGTGGCGCACGGCCCTGCGGAACGTGGCCCTGCCAGCCGACCTGGGGGCCGGGGGAGGGCTACCCCCGAAAGAGGCGCTGCATCTGGTGGGCATGGACGCCTATGCGGGCTACTTCCCGGCGCACCTGTCGGGCGGCATGCGGGCGCGGGTGGCGCTGGCCCGCGCGCTGGCGCAGAGCGGCGACGTGCTGCTGCTGGACGAACCCTTCGCCGCGCTGGACGCCCTGGTGCGCGAGCGCTTCAACGACGAGCTGCGGCACCTGCATGAGAAGACCGGGCGCACCACCGTGCTGGTCACCCACTCCATCCGCGAGGCGGTGTGGCTGGCCGACCGGGTGGCCGTGCTGCGCGACGGCAGGATCGTGGAGGTTCTGGACACGCGCGGCGAGGGCCGGGTCAGCGCCTACACCGACGGCCTGGAAGCGCACCTGCGCGGCGTGCTGGGCACCGGTGACAGCACCCGCCTGCGCACGCCCCCCCGCGAGCGCCTGAGCCTGTCGGGGCTGCTGCCGCTGGCCGCCATCGCGCTGGGCCTGCTGGGCTGGCATCTGGCCGCCACCCGCCTGAACCAGCCGTTCCTGCTGCCCACGCCCACCGCTGTGTGGCGCGAGCTGACCACCACCTTCCCGGAGCTGGCCGCCGCCTTCTGGGTCACGGCCCGCACGGCGCTGGCGGGGCTGGTGATCGGCGGTCTGGTGGGGGTGATCATTGGCTACCCGCTGGCGAAGTTCCGGCCGCTGGAGCGGTTCTTCAGCCCGTTTATCATTGCCGCGCAAAGCACGCCCATCGTGATTCTCGCGCCGCTGCTGGTGTCGTGGCTGGGCTTCGGCTTCGTGCCGGCAGTGGTGGTGTCGGCCCTGAGCGCCCTGTACCCGATCATGATTGCCACCCTGGTCGGCGTGCGCGAGGTGGACCGCACCTTCTACGAGCTGTTCGGCAGCCTGCAGGCCACCGCGCTGCAACGCCTGACGCGGCTGGAACTGCCCGGCGCCCTGCCGGTAATGCTGGGCGGCCTGCGGCTGGCCGCCAGCCTCGCCCTGATCGGCGCGGTGGTCTGGGAATTCGTGGACGCCAACCAGAAGGGGCTGGGGCTGGCGGTGCAGGTGGCCGGCACCTACCAGAACAAGGCCGCGCAGTTCGCCGCCATCGCCCTGCTGATTCTCTTCGGCGTGCTGATCTACGCGGTCATCACCGGGCTGGAACGCGGCGTGATGCGGCGGCGCGGGCGGTAAGCGGCCGCTTTGCCGGCGTCTGCGGAGCCATTGCGTGGCCATTCCCCTCGTCCCAAACTCAAAACTCCCCCAGCATCACGCCGGGGGAGTTTCTGTGCGGAGACGGCGCTCAGAGAATGCTCTTGACCACCTTCACCACGTTCTCCACGCTGAAGCCGAACTTCTCGAACAGGATTTCGGCGGGGGCGCTGGCCCCGAAGGTGTCCATGCCGATCACCGCGCCGTCCAGACCCACCCACTCGTACCAGGGGGACTTGGCGGCGGCCTCGATGGCCACCCGCCTGACGCCGGGGGTCAGCACGCTGTCGCGGTAGCCCCGGTCCTGCTCGCGGAAGATTTCCATGCATGGCATCGACACCACGCGGACGGCGGTGCCTTGCTGGCCCAGCGCCTCGGCGGCGTCCAGCGCCAGTCCCACCTCAGAGCCGCTGGCCACCAGGATCACGGCGGGGTTCTCGGCGTCCCGCACGGTGTACGCGCCCTTCTTCATGCCTTCCGCGTTGCGCGGCAGAATCCGCAGGTCCTGGCGGGACAGGGCCAGTGCGGTCGGTCCATTCTCGTATTCCAGCGCCATCTGCCATGCCAGAGCGGTTTCGTTGGCGTCGGCGGGCCGGATGACGTGCGCTCCCGGCACGGCGCGCAGCATGGCCAACTGGTCAATCGGCTGGTGGGTGGGGCCGTCCTCGCCCAGCCCGATGCTGTCGTGGGTCAGCACGTAGGTCACCGGCTGCATCTGAATGGCCGACAGGCGGAAGGCGGGCTTGAGGTAATCGGCAAACACCAGGAAGGTGCCCACCAGCGGGCGCACGCCGCCGTACAGCGAGAGGCCGTTGGCAGCGGCGGCCATGCCGAACTCGCGCACGCCGAAGTAGACGTTGCGTCCGGCGTAGTGGTCATGGTTCAGTACCCCGCCGTCCTGAATGGTGGTCTTGGTGCTGCCCGACAGGTCCGCGCTGCCGCCCATCAGTCCCGGCACCACCGCCGCCAGCGCGTTGATGGCCTCGCCGCTGGCGTTGCGGGTGGCCATGGCCTTGCTGCCCACCTCGTACTTCGGCAGGCTGTCCTCCAGGTTGGCGGGCAGCTCGCGGGCCAGCAGCGCGTCCACCTGCTGCCCCAGGTCAGGGTGCGCCGCGCGGTAGCGGTCCATCAGGGCCTGCCACTGCTGTTCCTGCTGCGCGCCGCGTTCGCGGGCGTCCATGTGCGTGGCCACCTCGTCCGGCACGGTGAACGGGGGATAGTCCCAGCCCAGCGCGGCCTTGGTGGCGGCCACGCCGTCTTTGCCCAGCGCCTCGCCGTGCGCCTTGCTGGTGCCGGCGCGGGGGCTGCCAAAGCCGATGATGGTCCGCACCTGAATCAGCGTGGGCTGCGAGGTGTTGTTGCGGGCGTTGATGATCGCCGCGCGGATTTCTTCCAGGTTGTTGCCGTCCTCGACCTTTAGCACCTCCCAGCCGTAGGAGCGGTAGCGCTCGGCGGTGTCTTCGGATTCGGCCTTCTCGGTGGCGGTGTCCAGCTGAATGCGGTTGTCGTCGTGGAACCAGATCAGTTTGCCCAGCTTGAGGTGCCCGGCCAGCGCGGCGGACTCATGGTTCACGCCTTCCTGCAGGTCGCCGTCGCCCATGACGCTGTAGGTGTAGTTGTCGAAGATCTCGAAGCCCTCGCGGTTGTACTGCGCGGCCAGGTGGCGCTCGGCCATCGCCATGCCCACGGTCATGGCCGCGCCCTGCCCCAGCGGCCCGGTGGTGGCGTCCAGCCCCGGCGTGTGAAAGAACTCCGGGTGGCCGGGCGTCTTGCTGCCCCACTTGCGGAAATCCCTGAGCTCCTGCAGCGGCATGTCATAGCCGGTCAGGTGCAGCAGGCTGTAGATCAGCATGCTGGCGTGACCTGCCGACAGCACGAAGCGGTCGCGGCCCGGCCACTGGGGGTTGCCGGGGTTGTGGCGCAGGAAGTCCTGCCAGATCACGTAGGCCATCGGGGCCATGCCCAGCGGCGCGCCGGGATGCCCGCTGTTGGCGGCCTGCACGCCGTCAATGGACAGCGTGCGGATGGTGTTGATGCTGAGCTGTGCGGGACCGGTTGAGGTGGCTGGCGTCATGGCGTCCATCCTACCCTGTGCGCCGATTGTGTACCAAGTACACTTACGGGCAGTTACCTGGGCAGCGTCCTCTCGGTCAGTCCGTCTTCGACGGCGGCCCGCACTTCCTCATCGCTGATCCCGGCGGCCCTCAGCCCCTGCACCAGCCGCCGCAGCTCCGTCAGCCCACCCTGCGGCCCCGCCGGGTCACCGGCCAGGACCCGCGTTCCCGCCCCGGCGCGGTTCTCGGTCAGGCCGTCGTCCTGAAGCAGGGCGTAGGTCTTGGCCACCGTGTTGGGGGCCAGCCCCAGCGCCGCCGCCACCGCGCGCACGGCAGGCAGGGCGTCGCCGGGCCGCAGCTGACCGTCCTGAATGGCCCGCGTCAGTGCCCGGCGCAGTTGAAGGTACACCGGCAATTCGCCGCCGGCGCCCACCTGGCTGGCCAGCAGCCCCAGCAGTTCGGCGTGTCGGTGTGGGGTCTCATTCATGGAAGTCCCAGTGTGTCCTGCGGCGGGATGCGGCATCTTCATGCCTCCTTTTCTGTGGAGGGGCCGGTGTCGGGCATCCGGGCGGCGGGGTGTGGGCCTGCTGAGTGTTCCAGGCAGGTGCGGACCTCGGCGTCCGTCGTCTGGGCAAAATCGCGGTAGAACTGTCCCACCGCGTGGAAGTGGAGCGGGGTCCACAGGCAGATCACCTCATCGGCCAGTCCCTGGAGCCCGCGGCAGATTTCGGGCGGGGCCACCGGCACGGCGACGGCCACGCGGGCGGGGGCCAGTGCCCGCACTGCCCGCAGCGCCGCCCGCAGGGTAAATCCCGTTGCCACACCATCGTCGACGATCAGCGCAGTGTAGCCGCCCAGGGTCAGGGGAGGGCGGCCCGCCCGGTACTGCGCCTCACGGCGGATCAGCTCGGCCTCCTCATGCGCCTCGGCGTCGGCGATGGCCTGCGCCGACAGGCTCATCCGGCGCACCAGCGCGTCGTTCAGAACTCGCACGCCGCCCGGCGCGATGGCCCCCATCGCCACCTCCCCGTGCCCCGGCAGGCCCAGCTTACGGACCACCAGCACGTCCAGCGGAGCGCCCAGGGCATGGGCCACCCCGGCGGCCACCGGCACGCCGCCGCGGGGCAGTCCGAGCACCACGCTGCGCGGCCAGGGATGCAGGCCACCCAGGTGGGTGCCAAGCTGCCGTCCGGCATCCTTGCGATTGTGGAAAGGGAGTTGGGCCATGGCACCTCCCTTTTATCCTGGGGAAGCGTGGGCGGTGCCGGACCACATTTGGCTTGAGGGGTCTTGACCGGGCGTTCACGGCGGCTTCAGGGATGGGCGGGTGGCGCAGAAAGGCGCAGAAGGCAGGAGGGCGCAGAAGATGGTGTCTGCACCGGTCTGTGGCAACGGCCCCTTGCCTTCTCATCCCCGGCTTTGATACTCTGCTTCGGTGCGCGGCCCGGTTGGCTGCTGTCGGCCCGTATGATCCCCGCCATCCTTGCGGGTGCAACACCTTCAAAATCACCGAGTAAATCAGAGGTTTTCCATCATGGTCAAGATTCGCCTGTCCCGCTTCGGTTCCACCCATAACCCCCACTACCGCATTGTCGTGACCGACAGCCGTGTCGCCCGCGACGGCGGCTACATCGAGAACCTGGGGCACTACGATCCCCGCAAGACCTCCGAGAACTACCTGAAGGTCCACGTGGACCGCGCCCAGTACTGGCTCGGCGTCGGGGCCCAGCCCACCGACACCGCCCGCCGCCTGCTGAAGTCGCAGGGCGTCAAGTTCTCCTGACCCCAGCGTTTCCGGAAATGAGGCTCCTGCGGGGGCCTCTTTCCGTGGGGTGTGCGGCCTGTCAGCCTGCCGTCACGGCCGGGCCTCTAGAATGCACGCCATGAAGAGCGATCCGACTGACCTGACCCTGTTCCTGGCGCAAAGCGTGGTGGATCAGCCGTCGCTGGTGCGTGTGTCCAAGCGCGGACCCACCGTGATGGTGCGCGTCGCCCCCGGCGAGGAGGGCCGCCTGATCGGCCGCCAGGGCCGCGTGATCCAGGCCATTCGCACGCTGGTGCGCGCCGCCAGCGATCCCCGCGAGCGCGTGAACGTCGATCTGGACGCCCCGCGCAAGGGTTGAGCGTGACCGACGCGAACACCGCAGGCACCGAGATCACCCGCCTGGGCCACTTCTTGGGGCCGCACGGCGTCCAGGGCGGGGTCAAGGTTTACGTCCTGGGGGACGCGGCGCAGTTCAGGACGCTGCGGCGCGTGTATGTGGAAGGACGCGGCTGGCTCAAGGTGGTGCGGACCACCCAGCTGGCCCCCGGCGTGGCGCTGCAACTGGCGGGCCTGTCCACGCGCGAGGGAGCCGAGGCGCTGCGCGGCCTGAACGTTTACGCTGCCGACGATGAACTGCCCACGCCCGAGGACGGCGTGTACTACTTTCACGAATTGCGCGGCCTGACCCTCAGTGACGCGCAGGGCACAGAGCTGGGAACCGTGAAAGACGTGCTGGACGCCGGGCATCAGGACCTGCTGGTGGTGACGCATGACGGGGGCGAGGCGCTGCTTCCCCTGCAGGCGCCGTATGTCACCGTCCACCTGAATGCCCGGCGGCGGCCCCAGTCGCTGTCGCTGACGGCCGACGCGCCCGAGGGGCTGCTGGGTGAGGCGGACGAGCCAGACGAACCGGAGGGGGCCGACACTTGAAGCCGTCATGCTGACCTTCTCCTTTTTAACGCTGTTTCCCGAACTGCTGGCCCCCTTTGCCGGCGAGGCGATTATCGGCCGGGCCAGGCAGCGCGGGCTGCTGGACGTGAATCTGGTGCAGCTGCGCGATTTCTCGGACAACCGGCACCACAAGGTGGACGACACGCCCTACGGCGGCGGCGCGGGCATGGTGATCCGGGTGGACGTGGCCGAGCGGGCGCTCTCAAGCCTGCCGCCCGCGGACGAGGTGATCCTGCTGAGCCCGGCGGGGCCGCCCTTCACGCAGGCGGTGGCCGAGGAATTGGCGGGCAAGAGCCATCTGGTGTTTCTGTGTGGGCGCTACGAGGGCTTCGATGCCCGCACCGAGGGCCTGGTGACCCGCGAGCTGAGCATCGGCGATTTCGTGATGATGGGCGGCGAGGCGGCGGCAGCCTGCGTGCTGGAGGCGGTGGCCCGGCTGCTGCCCGGGGTGATTGGCGATCCGGAATCGCACCGCACCGATAGCTTCAGCAGCGGCCTGCTGGACTATCCCGAATACACCCGCCCGCCCGAATGGCGCGGCCAGGGGGTGCCGGAGGTTCTGCGCGGCGGCAACCACGGCGCGGTGGCGCTCTGGCGGCGCGAGCAGGCGCTGCGGCGGACGCTGGAACGCCGCCCCGACCTGCTGATGGCGGCGAGGCTGACGCCGCAGGACACCCTGACCTTGCTGGCGCTGGGGGTGGCGGCGCAGCAGTTGCAGGCCTGGAATGCGCCGCCACCCCCAGCGCCCCGACGGGCGCGGCGCAGGAAAAACATTGTCGTCAGCGAACAACCTGAATAGAGGGCAACGCTTTTTCACGGTTTTATTGTGGGTTGCGCTCAAGTCGCGCCTCTGGAACGGGCGCAGCATGAGCTTCAGATGACCGTTCCCCTGTTTCCCCTGCCCAACCTGGTGTTGTTCCCAGGTGTGGTGCTGCCCCTGTACGTCTTCGAGCAGCGGTACCGCGCGCTGGTCGCGGACACGCAGGCCAGCGGTGAGCCGTTCGGCATCGTGCAGATCGTCGACATGTCGGAAGAGGGAAGCGCGCCGTTTCACGAGCGGGTCTCCCGGGTGGGCACGCTGGCGCACCTGCAGCAGGCCGAGACGCACGAGGACGGCACCAGCACCATCGTCGTGGTCGGCGGCGAGCGCTTCACGGTACAGGACTTCGATTTCGGCCATCCCTACCTGAGTGCCGAGGTCAGGCTGTGGCCGCTGGAAAGCGCCCCCGCCGATCAGCAGGACATCGTGCAGGCCAGTGCCCGCAAGCTGCTGAGCGACCTGCTGCGCCTGCGCCCCACCGACGCCGACCTGATCCGCGCCAACGCGCCGGAAGACCCCATGCTGCTGGCCAGTTTTGCCGCCAACCTGCTGCCGGGCCTGGGCGGTCAGGACCGCGAGGCCGCCCTGTGCGCTCCTGGCCTGCTGGGCCGCCTGGACGTGCTGCTGGGCGCAGTTCCACGCGACATGAAGCTGATGAACTGAAAGCCCCCTGTGTAGGAAAGAGAGAGGCGGTGAGAGCGGCAGGGATGGAAGGGTTTTACAGCACGTCTTCGGCGCTGCCACGCTTGCGTTTGTTGTTCTGGGTCTTGCGCCAGCGCAGCGCCTTGACGATGGCGGGGGCGGCGGCATTGAGCGGCAGATCGTAGGCCGGGTACCACGCCCGCTGCTCGCTGAACTTCAGCTTCATCTTGAACACGCCGAACGAGTGCTTTTCCTCGTCCAGAACGCGCGGAATGCCCCAGAAGTCGAACAGGGTATACCCGCGTTCCCTGGCGTCCAGCATGGCGTTCCAGTAGAAGGCGTCGGGGGCCTTGCTGTCTTTCAGGGGCTTGCCCGCCTCATCCACGCGGTCGTCGCGCACGCTGCCGCCGAACAGGTAATACGTGCCGGTGCCCATGCCCAGAAAAAAGCCCCCGGCCAGCGCCTTGCCGCCGTGGCGCGCCAGCACGATGTACGCCTCGCCGCCTTGGGCATTGCCTTCGCGCAGCAGGGTCTCGTAGTACGCGCGGGGGTACGCGCCCAGCCTGGCCCGCTCGTTGGTGGCGGTAAAGATCTCCCAGAAGGCGTCGAAGTCGTCGTCGCGGCCCGCCACCACGCCCATTTTCTGCGCGGTGCGGACGTTGCGGCGGGCCATGCTGTGCAGGCCGGCGAACAGCTCGTCCTCGCTGCGGCCCAGGTCCGCCAGGATGGTGTGTTCGGGCTGCTCGGACTCGGCGCGGCGGAAGGGCCCGTAGCTTTGCGGAATCTCCGTGCTGGCGTCGGCGGGCAGCGGCCCAGCAGTGATCGGCACCGGCGGCTCGATCTTCAGGATCGCGTCGGTGGGTCTGGCCACCGCCCGCACGGCCTCGGCCACGGCGGGCAGCAGGTCCAGGCTTTCCAGCGCCGGGCCGCGCGGCGCGTACAGCGTGCTGAAACCCGGCACCAGCCGTTTACGCAGCAGTTGCAGGGCGCCCACCGTGCGCCCCGCCTCGCCCACAATCAGGTAGCGCATGGGCGTCTGCCCCAGCACCCGCCGCGCCTCGCCGTAGCCCCAGCCCTGCAGGGCGCTGGTGATCGGCATCTGCCGCACGGCGTCGTCATAGACGCGCGGATCGGTGGTTTCCAGGAGCTTCAGGCGCACGGGGCGGATTGTAGCAGGGGCGGCGGTTCCCCACCGTTCAGTTGCTCGGCATGGGGCCGGTGGCCCGCGGTCTTTGCCCTTTGCCACCATCCCTCATCGCCGTGCAGGCTAAACTGCCGGACGTGAAGAAAATCCTGCTGACCCTGGCGCTGCTCGGCGGCGTCGCCCTGGCCCAGACGGCCCCGCCTGCCCCGGCGCCGGCCCCCACCACCCCAGCGCCTGCTGCCCTGGCGCCCGTTACCCCGGCCGCTTCTCCCGCCGCGCCGGTCAGCACCGGCGATCCGGCGGCTGTGGTGGGCAAGGTGGGCGATCAGACCTACACCCTGGCGGACTTTGACCGGGCCTTCCGCGTCGCCGCCGCCCGCGTGGTCAATGCCCAGGGCATTCCCTTCGAGGACGCCTACCTGGCCGAGTTCGCCGAGGCCCGTCCGGATTTCCTCAAACAGTTCCTGCGGGACCGCGCGGTGACTCAGCTGGCCCAGTCGCGGGCCAAGGTGGATCAGGCCGCTGTGGACAAGCAGTTTGAGGACGCCCGCGGCAACTTCGAGACCGACGAGGCGTTTTCCGAGGCGCTGGCGGCCACCGGCTACAGCACGCCTGACGACCTGCGCGCCGAGCTGGGGCGGCAGGCGCTGATCAACGCCTACCTGGAAAGCATTCGGGACCGCTTCAAGTTCGGCGACGCCGTGGTGGCCGGGTACTACCAGCTGAACCGCAGCAAGCTGACGCGCGAGGCCGAGGCCTGCGTCAAGCACATCCTGGTGCCCACCGAGGCCGAGGCCAGCACCATCGTGAAGGATCTGGCAGGCGGCGCGGACTTTGCCAAGATCGCCGCCGAGAAGAGCCAGGACCCGGGCAGCGCCCCGCAGGGCGGCGATCTGGGCTGCTTCGGGCCGGGGCAGATGGTGGAAACCTTCGACAAGGCCAGCTTCACCGGGCCGGTGGGCAAGGTCCAGACGGTGAAGTCGGATTTCGGCTACCACGTTCTGGTGGTCACCAAGCGCACCGACGCGGGCGTGACCCCGCTGGCCGAGGCCGCCCCGCTGATCCGCCAGCAGCTGTCGGGCGAGGCCGCGCAGAAGTATCTGGACGCCCAGATTGCCCGCCTGAGCACCGAGTCCTTCCCGGATGTGGTGACGCTGCCGGCCACCGAATAGGCCCACAGGCGGTCTCCCCGCCGAGCAGGGTTGAAATGAGAGAGGCTGTTCTGAACGTCAGAACAGCCTCCCTGTCGTGTTGGGTGGGCCGTGCGCAGGAGAGAGGTGCCGGTGGGCTTGTGCCGGATCGCCTTGTCCTGCCCTGACTCAGGCGGACCCTGCCACATGAATGCCCCCACGGCCTGCAGCAGTGGGGGCATCCTGCGGGATGGACCGGGGTTCAGCTCCAGTTCCACACCGTGGGTTCAAACTCGAAAGAGCCTGCGCCGAGGCGGCGCAGGTGGCCGATGGCGTGGAAGGGAAAGTGGTAGCCGCTGACCCACAGGTTCTCGCTGACGATCCGTTCGAAGATCTGCTGGCGGGTCTGCGCCGCCTGGTCGCCGTTGGTGTCGAAGGACACGTACGCGCCCTGGTGTTTCAGGGACAACAGGAAGTGTCCGCCCGCGTCACCTAGGATCATGATGCCCTGCCCGGCGCTGCGCGCCAGCACGCTGAGGTGGTTCAGGGTGTGGCCGGGGGTGGCCACCGTGGTCAGGCCCGGTACGATTTCTTGACCCGGCTGAATCAGCTTGAACTGGTCTTTCAGGGCAATCAGGTTGTTCTTGACCGCGTCGTTGGGGGTGGCCTGGGTGGTCCAGAACTTGAATTCGGCCTCGCCCATGATGTGCTGGGCATTGGCGAAGGTGGGTTTCCCGGCGGTGGTCAGGCCCCCGATGTGGTCGCCGTGCCCGTGCGTGATGAACACGGCGTTCACGGTCTCGGGCTCAATGCCAGCGCGGCGCAGGTTGGTGACCAGCTGCCCGTTGGCGCCGCCGCGTCCGGTGTCCAGCAGGATGCGTTTGCCGTCCAGCTCGATAAGCACAGGATTGAAGTGGTTGACAGTGTTCTGGGCGGCGACGTGGTACTCCGCGAGGGTGGCGGCGAACTCGGCCTGCCGGTCCGGGTTGGCGCCCCAGGTGGGCAGCAGCGCGGCAAGCGCGGCGGTGCCGTCGCTGACCACGGTCACGGTCATGTCGCCAATGCGCTGACGGTAGAAGCCGTTGCCGTTCATGGGGGCCGGAGCAGCCGTGGCCGGGGCGGCCGTCTGGGCGCGTGCGAGAGGTGCGGCAGCGACCACGGCACCGGCAGCGCCCAGCAGGCGCAGGGCGTCACGCCGGGCGAGGGTACGGGGGAGACGGGAGTCATCGGACATATAGGAACCTCCAGGCGTGAAGCGAAACCAGGGCGGATGGGCAGACCGCTTCACGTTAAGCAATAGGGCGGACAGACACTGCAATCAGGCATACCCACCAGATGGATGGGCATGCACAACAAATTGCGTTAGAGACACCGTGATGTCGTTGGGTTCGTACGCTGTGTCGGCGTTAGCCGTATCCCATTGCCGCTGTCTGGTCGCTGCCCGGAAGTCCCCCTGACACAGACTGGACAACCTTGCAGCCCAGATTTTCCGGGTGCTGGTTTCAGGCCATCCAAAATCCAGGAGGTGAAGAATGAAGAACCTACGCAAAGCGTTTATCGCGGCTCTGGTGCTGGTGGGAACGGCTTCGGCTGATTCCTTCGGCTCACAGGGCGACGCCCCTGCCGGTGGGGTTCATATGGACGGCAAGATCAGCATGTGGTCAGGCTGAGCCCATTTCTGGAATGCTGGATGTTGGTGCTTTCTTCTTGGCGGTAAACGTGTCTGCTCTGGCTTCGCGCCGGTGCCGACACTTTTTCGTCTGGAGTGCGTTGTTCTCTACCGGAATTCCATCAGCCGGGCGTGCCCCCGCCAGCTCTCTCGGGAGACATCCGCCAGCTCTTATCCGAGCTGTTCTCATTATCTATGGAAAATTTAATGCTGGATATGCATCCGGCAGGCTTGCCAGGCTGGGTGCCGCTCGCACGCGGCTGCACGCCCTTCATGGAGTCCCATGCCAAGGATGTGCGAAATCTGTCATAAGGCGTGGGGCACACTAAATGAGTTAAAAGCCCATCCTATACGCCCATTTTTTCTTTTGAGGAGTTTCGATACCATGCCTAAGTTTGCCGCCCTGAGCCTGTTGACCCTTGGTCTGCTGTCCGCGTGCTCCGGCACGGTGCCCACCGCTGCTGCGCCCGCTGTCCAAGAGCGTTTTGCCAGTGCTGCCCTGGTCTCCCTGAAGCCGGGCGACACGCCCAAGAGCCTGACCAAGGCGATGGGCGGCAAGCTGTTGACCTGGGATGATGCCGGGTGCAGCGAGGGTGATGCGGAAAGCTGCACGGCGGTGCTGGGCCTGAACCAGCCTGTCGGTGCTCTGACGCTGCGCGCCCTGGCTGACCAGACGGTGGACATCGAGCCGAACAAGGACATGTTCAGCGGCGGCGGTATCCTGACGGCCACAATGGGCGGGAAGATCAGCATGTGGTCTGGCGGGAAGATCAGCATGTGGTCTGGGGGAAAGATCAGCATGTGGTCTGGTGGAGAGTTCAGTCTGCTGCCGGAGAACTCGAAATTGTGGCAGAAAATCCGTCTGGAGCAGGCGCAGCGCATGGCCCCCAGGCTGGGAGAAGGCGTGACTGTGGCCGTGATCGACACAGGGCTGGACCTGCAGCACCCGGCGTTTAATGGCACGCTCGCAGATCCGTCCACCTGGTACGACTTTTTCGCTGGGGACGCGATGCCGCAGGAGGAAGGGACCTTCGGTGCCGACGCTTACGGCCACGGCACCAATGTGGCGGGCATCGTCTTGCAGGTGGCCCCTGCCGCCAAGATCATGCCCATCCGGGTCCTGGGCTCCGATGGGTCCGGCGACGTGATCATGGTGGCGCAGGCCATCCAGTGGGCCGTGGAGCACGGGGCCAACGTGATCAACCTGAGCCTGGGCAGCACCGAGAGCTCAAAGATCGTGCAGAAGGCCATCAAAAAGGCGTCCGACCGGCAAGTGCTGGTGGTGTCCTCGGCCGGCAACAGCAACCTGAATAAGATCACCTACCCGGCCGCCCAGGCCAGCCGCAAGGACTACACCCTGGGCGTGGGCAGCGTCGACCTGAACGACGTCAAGTCGACTTTCTCGAACTACTCGGGTGATCTGGAACTGGTGGCCCCCGGCGAGCAGGTGTATGCCCCGGCGCCCGACGGGCGCATGGCGGCCTGGAGTGGAACGTCAATGGCCGCGCCGATGGTGAGCGGCGGTCTGGCGCTGGGGCTGGGCCAGCGGCTTGCCGCCAGGACGCCTATCAAAGACAAAGATCTGGCCAAGGACCTGACCAAAGCAATGGCCGAGAGCGCGGCAGACATCTACGAAATCAGCGGCAATAAACCCTTCAAGGACAAGTTGGGGAAAAAGGGACGCATGGACCTGGTGAACTTCCTCAGCAACATCAGCGGCGACTGAGGGCTGTGGGCTGTGACTGTGAATTTCCATAACTCAGGGGCGGCGTTGCCGCCACAGTCACAGCTTCAGCTTCTACAGGCGGCCATTCCGGAGCTGCTGAGTGTCGATCCGGCCCAGGCGCTGGCCCTGGCCCGGCGCTGCTGCGCCCTGACAGCGGACGAGGACTCCACAGACGCGGCTGAAAGCCGGGTGTTGCTGGGGCGGGCCTTGCAGGCCAGCGGACAACAGGCGGAAGCCCTGACAGAATTTTGCGCTGCCGTAGATGGCTTCGAGCGGCTGGGTCAGCTGTTGTCGCAGGCCGAGGCCTACAGTTTTGCCGGGAAGATGCTGCTGGACCTCGGGCGTTTCGATGAGGCGGCGGCGCAACTGGAACGGGCGATTGAGCTGGCCCGGTCCCAGGCTGACGCGCGCGGCATCCAGGCGACGGCGTTGAACCTTCTGGCCATCGTCAATCACCATCAGGGCAGGGTGGCCGAGGCGCTGGGAATGTTGCATCAGGCCCTGCATCTGCGTGAGCAGGAAGAAAACGCCACGGGTCAGATCAATTGCCTGACCAACATCAGCAACATTCAGATGTGGTTTGGGCAGTTCGATGACGCCATCAAGTCATTGACGCGTGCCTACGCCCTCTACAAGACCCAGTCGACCGATCCCAGATTGGAGACTCCCATCCTGCACAATCTGGCCCACGTCCACAGCATGCGGGGTGACCATGGGCTGGCGATCCAGGTCATGGAGGCGGCCTACAAGTCGGCCGTGGCTTCTAAAGATCAACGGATTCAGGCCACGGCCAGTCTTAATCTCGGCGACTTATGCCTGGACGCGGGGCAGTTTGACCGCGCGCGCGAGCACCTGCAACTGGCGCTGGACCTCAGCCGGGAGCTGAAGTATCAGGTGGGTGAATTGAGTGCTCTGGACAGCCTGGGCAGCCTGTACGCGCAGACCGAGGAACCCGCGCTGGCCCTGCAGGTCATCGGGGAGGCGCTGGACATTGCGCTGGAGATCGGGTCCAAGCAGGGCGAACTGGAGGCTCGGCTTCGGCTGGGGCGGTTGCACCTGCGCCAGGGAGCGCTGGACGCCGCCCAGCTGCAACTGGAAGCGGGGCTGGACCTGGCGATCGGCATCCAGTCGGTCAAGGAGCAGGCCGAGGCCCATGAGGCCCTGGTCGAATACTTCGAGCGGCGCGGTGAACTGGGACATGCGCTGGCCCACAGCCGCGAGCTGGTCCGCATTGAGCGCGAACTGTTCAACGCCGAGCGTGACCAGCAGACCCGCAACCTGAGCATTCAGTTCGAGGTCGAGCGTGCCCGGCAGGACGCCGAGCTCTACCGCGTGCGGACCGACGTCGAGCAAGAGGGCCGCCAGCGCGCCGAGGAGCAGGTGCGTATACGGACCGCCGAACTCGCCCGCGCCCAGCAGGAGGTGGTCACGCGCCTGGCCATGGCCGCCGAGTACCGTGATGACACCACCGGGGAGCACACCCGCCGGGTGGGCCGCACCTCGGCCCGCATTGCCATGGCGCTGGGCTGGCCGGAGAGCCGGGCCAATGTGCTGGGCATCGCGGCGCGGCTGCACGACGTGGGCAAGATCGGCATTCCCGATAGCGTGCTGCTCAAGCCCGGCAAGCTGGACCACGCCGAATTCAGCCAGATGCAGACCCACACCCTGATCGGGTCACGCATCCTGTCCGGCGGACGCTCGGAGCTGCTGCAACTGGCCGAGGAGATCGCCCTGACGCACCATGAGCGCTGGGACGGCAGCGGCTATCCCCACGGCCTGCGGGACACCCAGATTCCGCTCACGGGCCGCATCGTGGCCCTGGCTGACGTGTTCGACGCCCTGACCCAGGAGCGGCCCTACAAACGCGCCTGGAGTGCGGCAGAAGCCATGGACGAGATTCGCAAGCAGGCAGGCAGTCACTTCGATCCTCAACTGGTGGAGATGGCCCTGACGGTCCTGACCCAGCAGGACGCAGCGGGGGGTGAGTGGGCCGAGGAATCTCCTCCGCTGGATCAGGAGAACGCCAGCCACGTGCTGACCGTTTTCGAGCAACTCCTAGTCGAGCGCACCCACGAGCTGGAGCAGGCCCGGCAGGAGGCTGAGCGGCAGGCGCTGACCGACTGTCTGACCGGGCTGGGCAACCGCCGGGCGTTCGAACAGGAACTGGAACGCACCCTGAAGCAGGCCGCCGAGCGCCAGCGCGAATTCACCGTCATCTCCTTTGACCTGGACGGCCTCAAGGCCACCAATGACACGCATGGGCACGCCCGGGGCGACGAATTTCTCCAGAACTTCGCGCAGGCGCTGACCGCAAATTTTGCCGATGTGGGTCTGGCCTACCGGATTGGCGGCGACGAATTCGCCATCGTATCTGGACAGCCGCTGGACCCGGAGCCGCTGCAACACCTGCTGAATCACACCCAGGACCATCTGCGGCGCCAGGGCTTCGACGGGGCCAAGGCCAGCATGGGAACGGCCCGGTATCCGCAGGACGCCCTGACCGCGGGCGATCTGCTGAGGCTCAGCGACCAGCGGATGTACCGCGTCAAGCTCTCTCAGCGGCTGCGCCTGCACTGAAGCGGTCCTGGAAGGTGCGTCGGGCCGACTTCTGGACGGCCCGCTTATGCTCAGAGCGCGGATGTCGCCCCTCTCCAGGGTCCCGACACCCGGTGGCCTGAACACGTTGATGTGGCTGCTCTGCAGACGTCAGGACTGGTTTTGAACCCCAGTCCTGCAACCGGGTTTCGGACTTGGCCCCACTGATGCTCCACGTCCGTTCTTCATCCATGACAGGCGGATAAAGCGCCTATAAATCTCTTTAAAGGGGCATTGTATCGGATCACATGATTTTGGGTGGCGCTGAACTTAAATTTCTTCCACGCCCATAGGACGCCAGGCCAGTCAGCCACAGGGCAAGACCCGGTGATCACATGAGCTCCAAAAGGTGGTTCCCTATGAATAAGGTTCTGTTTCTTTCGCTGATTCTGTCTGTCTCCCCGGTTGCCCTGGCACAAGACACCACCACCGATACCACCACGGACACCACCATCACCGACACCACCATACCACTCGACCCCAACAACGACGGGGTTGTGGACACCAACAACAATGGCCGCGCCGGTACGCGCGAGTTCCCCTGGGGACTGCTGGGCCTGATCGGACTGGCGGGACTGGCGGGCCTCAACCGCCCCACACCCACGCCTGTCCGCGTGGACACCCGCGATACCCGGGACACCACGCGCCTCTAAGGTCATCCACCATCTGAGACGCCCGTCCTGTGTTTACGCAGGGCGGGCGTCTCAGATCCTGTCTTGGTCTGTGCCGCATCTTCCAGCAGTCCGTCCTGGGTGAAGAGGGAACACGGGATCTGGCATGAGTTGGTCAGGATGGGCATTACTCGTCGTGCTGACCGAAGGATTTCAGCCTGATCTCAGGGGGCCCTGTGCCCGGCCTTTGCTGATGGCTGGACTGTGCAACCGCACCATGACCCTGGATGGGCCGCTGGTGGGCCGCAGGGGCGTGACCCGGTCATCAGACCCAGTCACCGACGCCGGATCTGGTGGAGGTGCATGACCGCATGCCTGCCCTGCTGCTGAGCAAGGACATCGACGCGTGGCTGGACGCACCGCCGCAGCAGGCCCGCGCCGCTGCCATGAGCAGCTGGCCGCCACGCATCCTGACCGTCACCCCCGTGTGAGATCCTTTCTTCTCCCGCAAGGTCGGCCTGATCCGGCAGGCTGGGGACAGTCCGTTTGCCCGCAATGATGAGCAACTGTACACCCCGCTCAGCCTGGTCCTGGCCGCCCTGTACAGCGTGCTGGGGTCAGGCGCAAGGGCAGTAGACGGGAACAGAGGTCGGTCAGGATTCCCCTGGGCACAACCATCTTCTGGCAGACTCTCTCCCATGGTCAGTCCCCACCCGCCCACCCATGTGCAGGAACTGCGTCACCCCGAGGTGGACCCACGGATTCGCTGGTTCCGCGCCGGCGAGGAGGTGGACACCTTCGCCGTGGTCACGGCCCGTTTCCTGATCTTCGTGGACACCATGGCAACCCCCGCCCTGATGCGTCAGGTGATCAAGGCTGTTCGCCCGGACGTCGCCGGACGTACGGTCCTGGTGCTGAACACCCATGCCGACTGGGACCACGTGTACGGCAACCGCCTTTTTACCCCGGAGGGAGACCTGCCGGGCCAGCTGATCGCCAGCGAGGCCACCCGGGACCGCCTGCTCTCCGGCCACGCCCAGGACCGCCTGCGGCAGCAGCAGGCCCAGGACGCCCGCTTCGCCGACGTCACGCTGGTCGCGCCTGACATGACCTTTTCCGGGCGCCTGACCCTGCACGGCGGCGACCTCACCCTCGAAGTCCTGCCCACGCCGGGCCATACCCCCGATCACGTGTCAGTCTGGATTCCGGAGCTGGGCACGGTTCTGGCGGGCGACGCCGCGGAGCATCCCTTTCCCCAGGTGCGGGGCGGGGCCCAACTTGCGGTCACCCGGGCTTCTCTCGAGCGTCTCCAGGCGCTTGACCCGCGGGTGGTGCTGCCCTGTCACGGGGGCACCACCACTCCCGGGCTTCTGATGCGGAATCTGGAGCATTTCGAATTCCTGCGCGCGCAGCTGGGGCAACTTCCCTCGCCCGCCGACTGGCTGGACCGTCCCCAGGAGGCCGGGGAGCTCGCCGGGGCGTCCTACGCCCAGGCGCTCGCACGGCTGGGAGAACAGCCCGGCACCGTCCCGGCCTTCTACCAGGACTTTCACACCGACGCGCTGCACGCGACCCTGGAGGACCTCGCTGGCCTCCGCTGACGCTGGCGGGGATCTTTGCGTCGACGCCTGGCTCAGTCAGGGGCTCCACGGCCGCCTGCTGCCGCGGGGAACACCGCCCTGCCCGCCACAGTGCTCAGATACCTCGCCTGAGGCTGGATACCGACGCGGGGCAGATCGAGCCGGTCAGCGTCCCAGCACGCACCCACGGTAGGTTCGTCGGTGGTCTGGCCGCTGGCGTGGTGTTTGCACGCCCACTGCAGCAGCTGGAGCTGGGTGGCGGTGAGGCCCAGCCAGGTCCGGTAACGGTCAACCAGCCGGACCGCTTGGTGGCCGTGAAGGGAATCCGCGCCCCCGCTGTGCCGGGCTGCGTCATGGGGGCCACCTGGACGTCGCCCCCCGGCCTGGGCGAGGCGCACGGCGGTGTCCTCGACGCGCTGCCAGTGTTCCGGCCCATGCAGGGAGCCGGGACCGAGGACGAACTGGGCGATCAACTCGGCCTTGATCGCCGGATACGGGCCGGCGGGCCGCGCGGGCATGGAAGTGGTCACAGGGAAGCTCATGCCCCCTCTGCCCTCCGGTTCAGAGGCACATCGGGGCGCAGCTCTTGTGGTCACTGGACACGCCTCATGGGAACGAGGACGCTCTCCTTCAGCAGGGACGGAACGCCCTCCACGGCGGCTGAGCTCTTCACCTGAACGATAGGGCAGCCTCAGCGGCCCATCAACCTTCAATCACGCCCCGATCAGTCGCTGCCTACAACCCTCGCCTCGACGTCTCTGTGGCCCTCCTCGCGCGCCCGCAGCTGGACCATAGGCGTGTGCAGGGCGGCGAACAGACGCAGCTGCCGGCGCGAGGCCCACGGCGCCCATCGATCTCGAGGAGGACAAGGGACGGGTGGCATAAATTTCAGCCTGTGGGTCCAGAGTGGGCGTTCGGCAGCCGGGCGCTTGCCCCACAGCCCCTCTGTACAATGGCTGAATGACCCGTCCCCTGGCCTCGCTGTTGCACGCTGCCGCCGTCGCCCGTGGACTGCGGTCCGGAGACCGGTTGCCAGATGAGCGTGAACTGTTTGAACTGGTGCGCGACATGCCCTACGCGCGGCCGAGTGGGCATGATCCAGCGGTGATCGTGCGCGAGTGGCGCGGGACGTGCAGCACGAAGCACGAGTTGCTGGCGGCGCTGTACGCCGAACTTGGATTGTGCAGCACGCTGTACGCCTGCACGCAGGAGATCCGGTTGCCGCCGGGGTCAGCGCCGGAACTGGCCGAATGGGCCGATGGACCCGTGATTGATGTTCACAACTATCTGGTGTTGCATGAGCCGGGCGGTGACCGATTGATGGATGCGACGTGGCCGATCTCGACGCGGGCGCTGGGGTTGCCAGCGAACGAGTGGGGGACTGACATGCAGATCGCGTGTGTCCCGCTGGAGACGTGGGCACTGGAGCCGGGGACGGATGTGGCGGCGTTCAAGGCGGAGCGGTTGCAGGAGCGGTATTCTCCTGAGGAACTGGTGCGGCGCGATGGATTCATTGAGACGATTGGGCGCCTCTTCACGAGAGGCTAGGAAGCGAACCACGTACACCACCTATACGCGGTGTCGGGGCAACATATTCGATGGAGGGGCAGCCCGCCAGAGTCGCTGGGCGCTGCGCCGCTCCGTCGTGCCTGCTCCCTGCGAGCTTGTAGAGTTCAGCAGTCAGTAAAATTCACAGGGTCACCACGGACAAGCAGGTGGCAACTGCTGTAGGAATGCCAATCCTCATCCCAGACGCCCAGCGTGAACACGTCGTCGGCAAGCAATTCGAAATGAGATTCAGTCATTCGGTGCTCCTTTGGGTCGGAGAACTCAGGAGCTGTACCTGCATCATGACGGCAGGGTGCTCTCAGTTGGAAAAATCCGTGACTTCGACACTCCCAGATTCTGGGGGAGCGCTTTTGCATCCCGGCAGATGGGTTCCCGGCGGTTCCTCCCACGGCCCATGCCGGCACGGCCCACGGGCGTGACAGGTGTGCAACACTCCCGTGGGCGCAGAACGTGCCCCATCTTTCACATGTAAGGCCGCACATGCGTCAAGGAGACCTATGAATCAGTACTACGGCAGGAATCGGACATCCCCCTGTCCGGCTGGAGGCGCCCCCCCGCCCCGCCGGCAGCCTGGCCCCTGGACCCTCGCCGAGACGCAAGACACGCTCTTGCGCCGTGGCGCTGCCGCTCCCGGGCCGCGACTGGCGAGGCACGCTGCTTCTCAACGGCGCGCCCCAGTCGTCACGTGACACGTTGAAGTAAAGCCCAACACCCCATCTCCGTCCGGCCAGGTTCCCCGGCCGCAGCGAAGGTTGTCTATTCTCCCGGACGTCCCCGCCACTGTGACAAATGTCCAGCATGGGCGTTTGACGGGAACCTGACCGTCTCCGGGCCGAGACGCCGCAGGCCGTCTGCCCCAGTAAAGGATCACATGACCTCACGCAACACCCTCCTGGTGATTCTGGTTGCCGTCTACATCGGTGCCGAACTCGTCAGCAATGTCACCGCCGGCCGCCTCGTCCAGTTCGGCGCGTTTATTTTCCCTGGCGCGATCTTCCTGTATTCCCTGACCTTCACGCTGCGTGACGCTATTCATACGGCAGGCGGCTGGACCATCGCCAAGGCGGCCATGTGGGGCGGCCTGTTTGCCAACGCCCTGCTGGCCGGATACGGCGTGCTGATCAACGCCCTGCCCAAACCGGACTTCTTTCAGGACAGCGCGTATCAGGTCGTCTTCGGTTCCACCCTCAGGGTGGTGGTGGCCAGTCTGGTGGCTTACCTGATCAGCACCGCCCTCGACGCCCTGATCTTTGAACGCTTGAAAGCGCGTGGCATCTCTACACAGGTGATTGCATCGAACGCCGTAAGCACCACCGTGGACACCGTTATTTTCATCACGATTGCCTTTGCCGGAACGGGCGCGCCCCTGCTGAACCTGATGCTGGGGCAGATCGTCTTGAAGATGCTGATCAGCCTGCTGCTGATTCCCCTGGTGCGCTGGGTCCGCACACAGGTCGGCCCCGCCCCAGTTCCCGCCTGAACACCTCTCCATGCGCGCAATCGAGACCGAGATCATTGCGCCGCTCTCAATGGCCCCCGATACTGTCCGGGTGAGGTGAATCCACCCCGGTACCGGGGTGCGGGACGCCCACTCCACCATGGATGACCTGTGCTGTCATCCCGGACGCCACCAGTGGCGTCTGCTCCAGGAGAGACCATGACGAAGATGCAAGACAAGGCCGCCGTGAGCGCGCCCCAGCAACCCGGATTTGACCGCCGCTACGATGTGCAGGGCCTGGACGCCATCGACACGGATGTGCTGGGCACGTTCGAGCAGGTGCGCCTCGACGATCCGGTCCACTATCCCGGTGAACCCATGCAGATTGAGATCACCACCGATGAGTTCAGTCCGGTGTGTCCGTGGAGCGGCCTGCCGGATTTTGGAACGTTAGAGATCCGCTATCAGCCGCGTGACGTCTGCGTGGAACTCAAGAGCCTCAAGTACTACCTGACCAGTTACCGCTTCGTGGGGATCTATCACGAGCACGCCACGCGCCGCGTGCTGGCCGATCTGGTGAAACTCCTCGATCCCCTGAGCATGGAAATCCGCTGCGATTACGGCATGCGCGGCGGCATCAAGACCGTCTGCACCGTGCAGTACATGGCTCCAACGCAGGAAACGTCCTGAATCCCTGAAGTCTCCTCTCTAAACTGGCTTGCCGATCCGCGCATGCCTTGACCAGCTACGGCGCCTCCGATGGCAAGACCCTCAACTGGCGCAGGCAAGCCATCAATCAGAGCGGTCTTGGCGCCTCTCACCTCAATGCTTCGTCGGACATCGCCGACAACACAAAGGCCGAGGTGTAGTGCTGCCATCTGCCGCCAGAACGTGAACGCGCTCCCCCGGAATCTGGGACTTTGCCACTCCCAGGTTCCCCCGGCTGGGAGCGCTTTACGGCCAGCTTTGCAGGTGCAACTCGTAAGGATGGGGCGATCCCGCTACTTTATTGATGACGGTATAGGTTCGTACTGGTCCCCTGAGCATCGAGGCTGATATGACGCGTTCGGAACACCCTCAGGGCGTCTTCTGAGGCATCTCCTGCTCGCCATCGGCTTCCCTGCCCGAATCAGCCCAACCTTCAAAGCCGTCAGGTGTATAAACAGACCTGTGCCCATGTTCGAGACGACCCTGAAACAGGAGCGCAAGACGGCCACCGGCATCGAAGTTCCCTCACATATCGTGGCGGAACTCGGCGCGGGGAAAAAACCGGCCGTGACTGTGATCCTGAACGGCTACACGTACCGCAGCACTGTGGCGGTCATGGGCGGCCGATACATGCTGCCGGTCAGCGCCGAACACCGCCAGGGCGCAGGCGTTCAGGGCGGGGACCAGGTGAGCGTCACCCTGCACCTGGACACTGAACCCCGTGAGGTCACTGTGCCGGACGATTTGCAGGCCGCGTTAGATGGTACGCCAGCCGCCCTGGAGCGTTTTGGACGCCTCTCGTACAGCCAGCAACGCCAGCATGTGTTGTCGGTGGAAGGCACCAAGAACCCTGAGACCCGTGCCCGACGTGTGGCGAAAGCCATTCAGACGCTCACGGCGGATAATTGATAACGGCAGAGGTTATACAGATCTTCCGAGCATCGGGGGTGCTATGACGCTGCTGTGACACCTCTGCATCAGGTCATCCACGCAAAGCTACGCCGCGATCAACAGGGAATTAACTTCCTGTGGATTGCGTGAGGCACGAACAAGGCATGCTGCCCAGGCTGCTCTGATCAATCTGGCTTCTCGAGGGTTGATACGGATTCCGTCTGTTTCGTTAACAAACCGGGAGGGCGCAGGTTTGCCAACTCCACTCCCGGAACCCGTTCTACTCGTTCTCGCTTCGCTCGGATTTTCATCGTTTTGCAAATGATTCAATCGGAGCCCGTATGAGTTGTCAGAACCCTTCACGCCTGCGCGACATCCACCCACGTCTCTACAACCGATGAGCGTTCCCAGGCCTCCAGGATGGCTTGAATGCGGACACCTATGGTGAAATCGACGAGATCGCCGGAGGTACCGCGCACACGGCCCACCAGCGCCTGAACCAGCCGTGTTCCTGCAGCCGCCTGCGCTCCCTCAACGGGCACAGATTCAAGCGGTGCCTCCCTCAGCGCCGACACAGGCATTGTCCAGTTCACCAGCCCAGCAGTGCCCGTTGAACCGTACACGGTCAAGCTGACCTGTTCGGGGCGCGGGACGTTCGTCAGGCACGACACGACGACCAGGGCCCCACTTTCGAGCTCGAGCGTGCCTAGGGCGGCAGTTTCACAGGCGCCCGGATCGTCTGTGGGGTACTCGGTGTGTGCCCACACCCGCGCCACCGGACCAAGCGTGTTCAGGATGACGTGCAACAGATGCGGCCCAACCTCACGGATTGGTCCGCCCTGCTCCCGCCCCCCGATCCAGGGATTTTGTTGCCACCCTCGTGGCCATTGCGGAAACACCAGGGTCAGCTCGGCGCGGCGGAGTGTCCCAAGACCGCCGTCCCGAACGAGATGGTGAAAGGTTTCGACTCCAGGATTACCGTGCAGGGGCAGATTCAAAGCGTGAACGACGCCCATCGCCTGCGCCGCACGCTGCATTTCCTGCGCTTCGCTCAGCGTGAGGGCGAGCGGTTTCTCGCACAGAATGTGTCGTCCCGCGGCAATGACATCCAGAGCAATGGCGTGATGCTGCCTCGGCGGCACAGCCACGTACACGAGATCCAGGTCGACCTCGTCGAGCATTCGACGGTGGTCAGTCCAAACAGAGGCCGCAAGTGGCTGGGCGGTCCTTTCAGCGAGGGAGGCGTCCAAATCGCATACGGCCGTCACCTGCACTTCGGGATGGGCGGTGAAGGCCTTCAGCAGGTTCTGGCCGATGGCGCCGAGGCCGATCACGCCGATTCGAACGAAATTGGTCATCTGGTTCTCCTTTGGTTCCGCGAACGCCGTCCTGCACACTCGGCATTTGGCGTTATGGTCTCGGTATCCAGCAGCGGTTCTGGTCCCCAGTGTGCGTGATCCGCACAGGTTGACCAGCTCCATTCTGACTGACGTCGGTCTCCTTCAGACAGCGTTGCCTTCTCCACGTCATGATCTCGAACCATCTGCTCACGCCAATCCGCCCTGCTGGCATAAAGGTTGCAGTCCACCATCGCCCTTTTACCCCGGTCGTCGTCAACTCGTGGTGCTCAGAAAGCCTGACAGAACTCCTCCCGCCCGTTGAGCAGGTGGGGCACACTGAAGGGAAGAGAGCCTTCAGGGCGTGGCGCTGACTGTCACTACGGGGCTGAAGTCCCCCAACGTGCCTGCTGAGGAGATCGTCCGAACCTTGTATGTGCTGCTCGCCGTGCCGTCCGGGTCGGTAAAGGTGCCTGCCTTCAGGATGGTGCTGATCTGCACGGACTGCTCGCTGCTCATGCGGTACACGACGTATCGCTTGCCCTCCTGTATCTTCCAGGCGAGTTCCACGCCTGCTGTCCCGGGAAGCAGTAAAGCCCGACTGTCCTGAGGCGCGCCTGCATCGACGGGAACGGGCAGGGCCGCGCGCACGGTGTTGGACGGTGCTGAAACGTTCTGATGGGCATCGGCACTTTTCAGGGTGTACCCGTATGAGACTCCAACCTGCGTGCTGCCGAAAGCGGCCACCGAGCGACGTGTTGCACTTGAACCGGTACCGTCTATGGCGCGGTATCTGCACCTGGGCTCGGCACGGCTACGCGATGGGCGGCAAGACAACCAGGGCGCACCGCGGATCTTGACGTCAAAGGAGCAGTAATCTCTTGCCGCTCGATTGCAGGCGGATGTTGAGCAGGACATCTTGTGGTCGGGCAAAGACATGCGGACGTGGGTGCAGGCACAGTTTGGCAAAATGGTGCATTTGGGCTGCACCTATAAATTCATGCGGAAGGCGGGGTTCTCCCTGCAAAAACCCCGTTCGCGGCACGTTAAAGGCGATAAAACGGCCAAAGCAGCCTCTAAAACAAGGGATTAATGGAGACGCTCCGCACAGCGGAGCGTCTCCATCCTCAGGTGTCTTTGTGGTGCCTGGACAAACATCGACTGGGTCTCAAGCCGATTCGCCGAAGGGTCTGGGCGCCCACGGGTCAGCCGTTCACCTGTCCGGTTAAGCCCGCCTGCGAATGGCTCTTTCTGGACGTATTCGTTAATCCATAAGCCGGCTGTAGCCGATTCTGGTTGGTGCCCGTCTTGAACAAACCGGCCTGTGTGGCCGTCATGACAGCCTTCGCCCACAGTGTCGGCGTGTGTGCCGCCCAACACCTGCTTGTAGTCCAGGACGGTATTGGCTTTCATGTCCCGGCCGAGCACCCCCTGGCATCCCTGCTGGGTCTGCCGGTAATCGCGGTCTGGGGCGTCAGCGTGGTGCTGCGTGTACCCTGGCGTCGCCTCTCGGCCGGGAGTTGAATAGAAAGTGGAGCCGCCTTTCTCGGCACTCTGATGTGGACGGGCCTATACTGGAGGGTGACCGGGTAAGGCCTGTGGCGAGGATATTCATGCCGAATGCCCAGAACGCGGAGCCTGCCGGCGTGGAGGGAGCCTATGAAAGTCTTTATGGCAGAGCGGCATCTCCCGGGCATCACGGCAGAACAACTGGGCGCAGCGCAGGCGGCGGCTATTCGCGAGAGTGACCGCGCCACTGGGGCCGGAACGCCGGTCCATTACCTGCGCAGCATGTACGTGCCGGGCGACGAGCGGTGCGCGTGCCTTTTTGAGGCTGAGAGCGCCGAGGCCGTCCGCCAGGTGAACGACGCTGCGGGTGTGCCGTATACGCGGGTGGTTGAAGCGCTTGACCTGAGGCCACCGGTCTCCTGACCCATGTTGGTCGACGGAAGCGACAGAAGGGCTGAAAAGAGCTTCATCAGCAGACGGGCCAGGCTGAAGAAGGCGGCCTCAATGCGCGGGGTCAGGTCACGGCGCGCGAGGCGCAACTCGGCCCGGCCCCACAGCCCGCAGTAGTGGGCCAGCGGAGAGCGCAGGGGGGTGCTCGCCATTTTGAGCAGCAGCCGGCCACCGGAGTCCTTTCTCACGGCACTGTGACTGATTGGCAAGCGCTGGCGGCGGCGTTCAGGACCCTACTGCAGGCCGGGGATCTGTGACCGCAGTCAGTCTCCCCCTCGCGTCTCGACGGCAGTCGTGTGGAAGCCGCCACGTGCCGCGCCCAGCAGGGTCAGAGCCGCCGCGCATCCCAGCGCAGTCATCAGGAGCAGCGAGAGGCTGTACCCCCCGGTCCAGGTGAACAGCAGGCCGACCCCCAGCGGTGTGAGCGCCTGCGCCAGGTTGACCGGCCGGGCCATCCAGCCGTTGGCGGCCCCGAATGCCTGGGGCAGGTAGTGCTGCGCCAGCAGCTCCGCGCGGGCCAGGGTCAGTGCGCCGCTGGCCAGGCCAAACGCGATGATGCCTGTCACCACAGTGGCGTGTGAACCCGTGAAGTGCAGGAGCAGGGTGGAGAGGGCGAGTTGCGCGAACAGGAACACGGTCAGTGGCGGTGCTCCCAGACGTGAGAGCAGCGGGACGAACAGGGCACGCCCCGGCAGCGCGGCCAGGCCCGCCAACCCCGTAAGGCTGGCGGCCAGGGCTGGGGCGTAACCAGCGGCCAGCAGGAGCGGCGCGAGTTGCAAGCCTGTGCCCACCGTCACCAACCGCGCCAGGGTGAACGCCAGCGTGAGCCGGATCAGGCGGGCATCCGGGGTGAAGGGCGGACGTTTCCCTCCAGGTGTCCCCATCCCATAATCCGGCAGCACGCGCCAGGTCAGCCCCGCGACACCCAACAGCAGGGCGGCCAGGATGACAAGCGCCTGGCGCAGGCCGCCACCCTCCAGCAGGGCGCTGGTCAGGGGTACAAAGATCGTGCTGGCCAGCCCGGCGATCAGGGTGATCGTCAGGGTCGCTCGCGTGCGGGCCGCCCCCTGCGTTTGTTGTCCTACCACGGTGAATACCGACTCATAGAAGGTCAGGCTCATGGCGCCCCCGGCCAGCAGCCATCCGGTAACGAACAGGGGATAGCTGGAGGCCAGGGCGAGCGTGAGCAGCGCCAGGGCGCCCAGGAGGGCACCTCCCGTGAGGAGGGTTCGCCCTCCCCGCGCGTCCAGGGCGCGGCCCACCGCCGGGGCAACGAAGGCCGTCACCAGCAGCGCCAGCGTGAAGGCCAAGCTCGTCTGCACCCGGCTCCACCCCAGGGCGTGCTCGGCGGCTATCGCGAGCAGAGGCTGGGCGTAGTACAGGGTCCCGTAGCTGACGGTGCTCAGCAAGGCCAACGTCCACACGAGGAGACGTGTGGACGTGGATGGGACGGGCATCAGCCGAGGGTGATGAGATCCGGGGCGGCGGGGGTGCAACAGCCGCTTGCCGGGGCGTAGGCCGTGCCGGCATCTGTGGCCGGGGTGTCATAGGCATCCGAAGCCTTGCACTGCACGGCGGGCGTCCGCAGGTGGACCTGCAGGCGATCCAGGAGAAGTTCCAGCCCGGCAACGTGGTACTGCATCGCCGGAAGGGCGCTGTTGCCGTATTCAAAACGCACCTCTGCCTGGCTGGACACGGGGACGCGCTGGGCCACGCGGTCGTAGATGGCCAGGAACTTGCGGTTGGTCATGAAGCCTGCCCGGGCCTCCGCCGCCGTGCCGTCCATCAATTGGATGACCGTCTCCCGCCAGGCATTCGCCTTGCCCCCGCAGTCCATGGCCTCGATGCTGACCGCTTTCACCTCCGTGACGTGGTAACCGGCGGACACTAGCTGCTCCCCGTGCAGGTGGAACTCCAGCGGGCGCGGCGCTGCGCCGCGCAGGGCGGTCAGGAGCTCATGGGTGGTCATGGCGTTCTGGAGGCCGGGGATGGTCTGGGTCATGGCAGGCTCCTTCAAGGTCAGGTGCATCAGGGTGGCGGTCTGGGGGCAGGCGTCCTGGAATTCGCGGGAGGCCAGCAGGGCGGCGGGGGCACTGGAGCGGGGAACTTCTGCGAAGCCCAGGCGCGGGAAGTAGGCCGTGGCCGTGGTGGTCAGCAGGTAGACCTCTTCCAGGTTCAAGGCACGGGTATGGTCGAGGACTTCCCCGACAAGCTGAGCGGCCAGCCCCTGCCCCTGCGCGTCACGCGTGACGGCCACAGAGCGCAGGAGGGCAACCTGCCCGTGCTGTTCCACGCCTGCCATACCCAGCAGAGAGGGACCGTCCTCGATCAGCCGCATGTGGTCCAGATGGTCGGCCACTCCTGCCACCGGCAGCCCCAGGGTATTTAGCAGCACTTCGAGCCGGGGCAGATCGGCAGGGATCGCTGGACGGCTCAGCATCCGAATCCCACCTCCCCGTCGAGTTCTGCCTGAAGGGCAGCCCCCAGGGTGGTCAGGAGCCGGAGTGCGGCGGCCCGGTCCTCCTCGGGCAGGCGCGCCAGCACGCGGGAGGACTGGGCGTTGAGCTGCGCGTCAAGGTCCTGGGCAGAGGTCTGACCGGCGTCCGTCAGCCGGAGCAGCAGGGCACGGCGGTCGTTGGGGTGAGGGGTCTTGACGAGGAGGCCCTGCTCGACGAGGTCATCCGTACTGCGGCTCAGCCACGCCTTGTCCAGGTTCAGGGTCCGGGTCAGGGCGGCAAGTGTCTGATCGCCCTCCCGCTGGAGGGTGGTCAGGATGGAGCACTGCGTGGCGGATTGGACGTCACAGCAGGCAGAATTCCGCTGCTGCAGGTCCCCGAAAAGCCGCGTTATCGTGCGGAGGAGCGCCCCTGTCTGAGCGGCCTCTCCAGTTTTGTTGTCTATAGCAACATTCATGACAGCACTGTAGATCACTTTCATATGGTTGTCAAGCGCAACATTCAGAAGGAACAATCACTTTAGGCCACGGGAACGAGATGGCTCAAGGGCGCTGATAGGGCCGCCCCCAGCAGCGGAGCCGCCCACTACACCCACCCGCCCGGGGGATGGACAGCGTCTCTTTGCGGCCAGGTCAGCTTCCGTCCAGAGCCCTTGCTGCATTTCCGGCACCAGGACGCCACTCAGCCGCCCTCGACCTAATCCCTATCAGGCATCGTCTCGACCCGCTCCATAAAGGTTCCGCTCGGTTGCGTCCTGCCACAACTGGGGTGTGGTGGGCACGGGCGGGTGTAGATCACGAGGGAACCCCAGCATCAGCGGTGGTCACCGACAACACGCTGGCTGAAGGCCACGCCGGCGCCCACGATCAGAAGGAGGGCGGACGCTCCCAGACCCCACCTCAGTCCCCCCGGTCCGCTGTCTGCCAGCGCCCCTGCCAGCAGTGGTCCCAGGCTCTGGAACACTGCAAAGGTGATGGTATAGGTGGCCACCCCCGCTCCCCACACCGCCGCGGGCAGGCTCTGGCGCACGAGCGTGGTGGTTGAGGCCACCACTGAGAGGGCAGTCAGCCCGAACAGCACGGCCGAGAGGGCTGCAACCCAGGGAAGCGTCGACAGGACAGGCAGGGCGGCCCCGGTGCCCATCAGCAGCATCAGGATCCCCATGCTGCGCCCTCCCCAGCGTCTGGACAGCAGGCGGCTCCACACCAGGGGGGCCAGCACCCCGGACAGACCCAGCAGGGCCCAGAACAGCGTCACCAGCGGAGTGCTGGCCCCCTGACTACGCAGGTAGCTGATCGAGAAGGTGGTATACGCCACGTAACCGAGTCCCGCACAGGCGTAGGCAAGCAGCGAGTTGCGCAGGGGCCACAGTTGGGCCATCCGAATGGCGGCGCTGCCGTGAAGCTGGGCGGCCGTGTGCCGGGCGGCGGTCCAGGCGACGCCCAATCCCAGAAACGACACCAGTCCCAGGCTGAGCCAGCCGGCCCGCCAGCCCTCCACACCAAGGTGGGCCAGAAGCGGCCCCAGCCCCAGCCCGGTCAGCAAAATCCCCAGACCCGCTCCGGCGTAGAACAGGCTGAGGATTGCTCCTGCTCGCTGGGGGGGCGCGGCGGAAGCCACCTGGGCCACCAGGAGGCCGCCCGAAGTGAAGGTCACGGCCCCGCCCAGGCCAGTGAGAAACCGCATCGCGGCCAGCCAGCGCAGTTCGCCGCTGAGCGCTGTCAGGGCCAGCGTCAGGGCGATGCCCAGAAGCGAGACCATGAAGGCGGCACGCACGCCAGACCGCCGCATCAGGACGGGGGCCAGAATGGCTCCGAGCAGGTAGCCCAGTCCGTTGGCAGTATTCATCGCTCCGGCCTGGACGTAGCTCCAGTTCAGGGCCGTTTGCATGGGAGGCAGCAGCAGTGCGTAGGCGAACCGTCCAAAGCCCAGCGCAACCACGGGGCCAATGGCCAGTCCAGCGGCGATCAGGAGTGGGGCCTGCGAGGAAAGGCGGGAGCTCTGGTTCAAAGATGGGGTCACGTCAGGCTCCGCCGTCTCGGCGTACCTGGACCGGTTCGGTCGGGGGAGTCACCCGGCCAGCATAGCCCCACCCACCAACGTCATCGTTTGCGAATCCACCTGCATTGGTAACCCCGGGAGTTGCTCCAGCGGCGCCAAGACAGACCACTGGCAGGTTGTTTGGAGATGGGAGCAGTTCCCGCAGATGACCAAAGAGCGGACGGGCATTGCTCCCGGTTTTTGAAGGGCATCCATGAGACTGCTGCAACGGGATAGATCACCTGACGGCCTGACAGATTGTATAAGAGTGGACGAATACGAGCTGCCAGCCGGCCTCTGGAGTGGTTTGAGGAGGAACATCGGAGCGCTTCCGCTGACCTGGAGGGTCTGATCGCCCCAGTCGCGTAAGGCACGGGTAACGAGTGAACCGTAGATGTTGCGACAGGGGATGATTGGATTCTCCAGCCACTGACAAACGCGGCGTTCGCTGCTTTGCGCGAACGTGGCACGGGAGTGGCTGTGGGGGAGCTGGGCGGAAATGGAAATGCGCCCTGAGAGCAGCAGGCCCGTCACCATCCAGGCCAGCGTGTGGGCGCCCTGGACGTCGTTCCACAACCCCTGCCGTCTGTGGGTGAGGATGGCTTGAGAGCGTTGGGGCGCGTTCCTGGTAGCACTTGGGTTGTCACAAACAGGAACGGTCCTCTACCGGGGACGCTTCTCATCCTTTCTATCCAGCCGTAGGCAGAGTACGCTCAAAGTTGCACATCGGCCGGCACCGCCGATGGGTCACCCTGCCATTAGCCTGCCGTGATGCCAGTTAAGGCAACACAACCCCCGGATCGTTGGGCAAGTTGACTTGTCGGGGCGTAGTCGCAGCAAACTGGACTGTGACTTCCCAGACTTCTGCCACTGGCCCAGCGGTTCCCGCTCCTCACCAAATCATGCTGGCTGTCGCGCCCAACGGAGGCCGGCATACCCGACAGGACCACCCGAATCTGCCACTTACTCCGGCGGCTCTGGCTGCCGCTGCCGCCGAATGTCTAGAAGCGGGTGCCAATCTGCTGCATGTGCATGTGCGCGATTACCAGGGTCGGCACACGTTGGACGCCGCCGCCTATCACGAGGCGTTCACAGCCATCCGCCATGAGGTAGGCGACGGTCTGGTGCTGCAGACCACCACCGAGGCCATCGGCCAGTACACGGCGCCCCAGCAAATGGAGGCGGTGCGGGCTTTGCGACCCGAAGCTGTATCTCTGGCAGTAGCTGAACTGTTCAGCGGCGCGGCGAGCGAGCGCGAGGTTGCGACTTTCCTGGCCGAATTGGCGCTCGATCAGGTGCTGGTGCAATACATCCTCTACAGCGCCGATGATCAGCGGCACCTGCAGACCCTGGTTCAACGAGGAATCGTGCCTTTGCCGTTCTGGACGCTGTACGTGTTGGGTCGTTACGGCCAGCCCCGACTGTCCACGCCGCAGGACCTGCTGGCCTTCCCTCCCTTTTCAGGACCGGTCACAGCGCCCTGGGCTGTTTGCGCGTTCGGGCCCGGCGAGTTGCGCTGCGCCTTGGCGGCGGTGGCCTTTGGCGGTCACGTCCGGATTGGATTTGAGAACAACTTCCAGACGCCTGACGGGCAGACCGCCACCTCGAACGCGGCCCAGGTGCGGCAACTTGTGGCGGCCCTGGGGGCGCTAGGTGCCGTGCCCATGTCGGCGGCGCAGCTGCGCGCGATCTGGCAACAGCCTCAAGGCTGAGGACTGAGGAAAATGACCGGCTCGGCGGCTTCTTCGACAGGGGACACACCGGCTTCAGCGCTGCTCAGCTTGGTGTCGTTGAGTCTAGCTGCCCGGCCGATCATCCGGCCAATATATGAAAAGGCCTGTTCGGCTTCACCAGCGTAGAGCGCCTCAAGCATTTCTTCGTGGTCGCTCAAGCTGTCTTGCAGACGCCCGCTGGCGTAGAGCTGCCGGACCGACTGGGTCAGCTGAAAGCGCAGCGGATACTGAATGGCGCGCATCAGTCGGCTGACGACCCGGTTGCCGGCCACCGCAGCCAGGGTCATGTGCAGCCGCATATCAGCATCGACGTACGCCTCGGGATCGTGCAGCGCCGCGCGCATTTCCATCAAAATCTCATTGAGTGCCTGCTTGGCTGCCGGTGTCAGGCGCTGCGCCGCCGTGTGCATAGTGAAGTGTTCGAGCAGGTGCCGCGCTTCGAGCAGTTCGCGGAACTCGTCCGGGTCACTGGCCACGCCGAGCCAGCCGTCGAATTCCGACTCGGACCGAGTAATTGAGCGCACCACCGTACCGTGGCCGCTGCGGGCGTCGAGCACCCCGGTGGCCACCAGCACGCTGATTGCCTCGCGCACCGAGGACACGCTGGTGCCGAACATCCGGGCGAGTTCGCGCTGACTGGGCAGCGTGGAGCCCGGCGGATAGGTGCGGTCCTGAATCAGGCGCTGGAGTTGCACGCCGATGTCCTCTCCAAGAGAACGGCGGCGTGCCAACGGTTGAAAGACTTCCGGCGGTTGAGACATGCGGCGATACTCCTCAGGTGTTCGGAACATTTGAACATTGGTTCTTCTGCATGCTACGTTAAAGCCATCATAAATTAAAGCCGCTTCTGCGCTGGTGTGCGGGAGGAAGCAGGGACTGATTTGGAAACAGATGTTGCAGTGGTGGGCGCTGGCCTCGTGGGTCTGGGGACCGCACGGGCCATTCAGAAGCACTACCCACACCTCCGGGTGACGGTACTCGACAAGGAAGCCGAAGTCGGTGCCCATCAGTCGGGCCACAATAGCGGCGTGATCCACGCCGGGCTGTACTACAAGCCCGGATCGCTCAAGGCAAAGCTGTGCCTCACTGGCCGCCAGCAACTGGAACAGTACTGCGCCGAGCATGGCGTGCGCTTCGAGCGTTGCGGCAAATTGGTGGTCGCTGCCGATCGAGAGGAGAAGGGCCGCCTGATGGCCCTGGCGCACCGCGCCCTTCAAAACGGCATTCACGTGCGCCTACTGTCACCGGAACAGATGAAAGAGTACGAACCGCATGTGGCTGGCACCGCCGCCCTGTATTCCCCCGAGACCGGCATCGCCGATTATCCGGGGCTGGCTCTGGCGCTGAAAGCCGAACTTCAGGGTCTCGGTGTCCAGATCGTCACTGGCGCTGGTGTGCAGGCGGTGACGCAGGGCGACGTCCAGGTGCTGCACACCAGCGCCGGTGAGGTGCAGGCGCGCTGGATCGTGACCTGTGCGGGCCTGCAGGCCGACAAGGTGGCCCGGATGTGTGGAGCGCAGCCGGACGTGCAGATCGTGCCGTTCCGGGGCGAGTACTACGATCTGGTGCCGGAGCGGGCCGGACTGGTGCGCAACCTGATTTACCCGGTGCCGGACCCGCGCTTTCCCTTCCTGGGCGTTCACCTGACTCGTATGATCGGCGGCGGCGTGGAAGCGGGCCCCAACGCAGTCCTGGCGTTTGCCCGCGAAGGCTACCGCCGCAGCCAGATCAATCCCCGAGAACTGCTTGAAACGTTGGCGTATCCGGGGTTCTGGCGCTTGGCTGCCCGCTTCCCCAAAGTCGGCACCTACGAGATGTACCGCTCGCTCATCAAGGGCGAGTTTGCCCGCAGCCTGCAGCGGTTGGTGCCGGAACTCACGGCGGGCGATCTGCGGCCGGGCGGCTCGGGCGTACGCGCTCAGGCCCTCAACCGTGCCGGGCAGATCGTCGACGACTTCGCCGTTCAGAAAACGCCGCGCGCCCTGCATGTACTGAACGCGCCTTCACCTGCTGCCACCGCCTGTCTGGCGATCGGCGAGCATCTGACCCGTCTAGCGGCCCGCAATTTCGGTTGGGAAGCGCCGCCCAGCACTGTCCGCCTGTCCGCCTGAAGCCTCTTTTGCCTGGAGATTCCTTATGCGTAAAACATATTTGACCGCTGCCCTTGCCCTACTGTCTCTCACCGGCGTTGCCGGAGCCCAGAAGCCGCGTGTGGTGATCGCCACTGGCGGCATCGGCGGGGTCTACTACTACTACGGCACCGTGATGGCCGAGATCCTCAGCAAGCACGCTGGGGTCGACGCTACCGCCATCCAGACGGCGGCCTCGGTGGACAACATCCTGCTGGTTACCGAAAAGTCCGATCCCAGCCGCAACACCTATTACTGCGGCCTGATCTTGCCGGAGTCAGGTCTGCTGGCCTACACCGGGCAGCTCGACCGCTTCAAGGACAAGCCCGCCACCAAACTGCGTACCCTGTTTGCGACCTACCCCAACTACCTGCAGATCGTGACCACCAAGGGCGCTGGCACCGTGCTGCAAAACCTGGCCGGCAAGCGCATCTCGCTGGGCGCGCCGGGCTCCGGCACCGAGATCGAGGCCAACCTGGTCTTGCAGGCCGCCAAGATTCCGCTCACGAAGTTCTCCAAGGTCGAGCGTCTGGGGGCCAACGAATCGGCGCAGGCCCTGGCCGACGGTACCATCGACGCGTATTTCTGGTCCGGCGGCCTGCCCACCGGCTCAATTGCCGAACTCAGCCAAACCCTGGCCCGTAAGGGCAAGCAGATCGACTTCATCGCCGTGCCGCAAAAAGGCCCCATCGCCGGAGCGTTCGAGAAGGCCTTCCCCGGCCTGGCTGATGTCCGGACACTCGACAAGAAAGTCTACGGCTCGGCGCGCTCGGTCCAAACGCTGGCGTTCTGGAACTCGTTTTCCTGCTCCTCGGAAATGCCCGCCGACCTGGCCTACAACATCACCAAGGCGACCTTCGAGCACCTACCGGAACTGACGGCCTCGGTGCAGTCGGCCAAGGACACCACCGTCGCCAACGCCCTGCGCCTGAGCACCAGCAAGGTGCCGTACCACGAGGGCGCCCTGAAGTTCTTCAAGAAGTAACGCCCGCGTGAAGCCTATTGCCCGCCTCCTTCTGGCGGGCCTCGCCCTGGGAGTGCTGGCGCTGGTGAGTTGGCAGTTGCGGATCATCGAGGTGCAGGGCCGCCCGGTGATCGCCTGGGCCTGGCAGGACGCTCAGGTAAGCTTCACCAACTCGGTGACGCGGCGCCCGGTGCTGATCAAATTTGATCTGCGGCGCGATTTCAGCGACTTTCAGATGATTACCGACTTCGATACTGAGGGCTACTACACCGGCGGCGAGTACCGCATCAACGACCGACTCAAAGGCCAACAAGAGCGCACCTTGCAGTACTGCTCGGTGGTCGGCATGCAGCTACGAATTGGAGAACAGCAGTGGAACATCAAACAGAGTTGCTTGACGGCGAAGCTCCTGTGGCCTCCTGGCTCAGGCGGCTGACCAAGATTGTCCTGATGATTGCCGCCCTCTACCACCTGTACCTGGTGGTTCACCCCTTCTTGCCCTGGAGCGGATCGGGCATTAAGGTTTTGGAGCTGACCCAGGTGCAGCGCGCCACTCACGTATTTTTCATCGTGCTGGCTGGCTACCTGCTGACTTCACAGCAGCGTGGACGCAAGACCACCTGGGGAGGCGTGGTCTTCGCGGTCCTGACCCTACCGGCGCTGTGGGAATTTCTGCGCCTCGATTTGCCGCTCATCATCAAGGCCGTGACGGTGGTCATCTGGGCGCTGGTCACGCTGCCAGCCGTGCTGCCCAGGCTGCAAAAATACGGTGACCTGCTGGTGGCCGCTGCCATGTTCGCGCCGTACTTCTATCTGTTGACGCAATTCGAGGAGCTCATTTACCGGGCCGTGGTGCCCGAGCCCTGGGACTTGGCGATGGGCTTTGCACTTACCCTCAGCGTGCTGGGCCTGACTTTCCGCTTCCTGGGGCCGGTCCTGCCGTCGCTGGTGCTGGTGTTCATGACCTATAACCTCTTCGGCAATCAGTTGCCGGGCGTGCTGGGCACCGCCGGCATGCCGATTGACCTGCTGATCGGCAAGATGTTCAGCGAAACCGAGGCCGGACTCTTCGGCATTATCACCGCCGTGTCACTCAAATATCTGGTGTACTTCACCTTGCTCGGCAGCGTCATCACGGCGCTGGGCTTCGGCCCGGTCATCGCGCGACTGGCCCTGCGCGCCGTGGGCCGCTCGCCCGCCGCGCCGGGCCGCAGCGTAGCCGTCATGAGCGTCTTCATGGGCCTGTTCAGCGGCTCCGGCGCCGCCGACACCCAGTTTGTCGCCACCGTGACCAAACCACTCATGGAGCGCTCCGGTTATCCCCGGCTGACGGCAGCAGGCATCACCGCCACCGCCGGTTCAATTGCCCTGATCACGCCCCCGGTGCTTGGCTCAATCGCCTTCGTGATGGTGGAAGTGCTCAATATCCCCTATCTCAGCATCTGCCTGATGGCGCTGGGACCGTGCGTGCTGTACCTCGCCGGGGTGTGGTTCTATAACGAACTGTACGTACGGCGCTCCGGCTTTGTGCGCGACGTGATGCCCGACGAGGGCAAAAACGTGCTGCGGTCGCTCTACGTGTTCTTGCCGCTGTTGCTGATCATGGGGATGCTCTACCTGGGCTACAACGTGAGCCTGGCCGTGAGTCTGGCGCTCATTTCGTTCATCGTGCTGGCCTACCTCGACCGCGATGTGCGGCCCCCGGTGAGGCGCATCTTCGACGGGCTGGCCGACGGCTTTGCCCACCTTGTGCCGATTGGCGCGGCGGTGGTCAGCGCCAACATGATCCTGACCATGATGGTGCTGACCGGCCTGCCCTCCAAGATGTCGCAGGTGCTGACCCTCATTTCCGGGCAGAACCTGCTGATGGCCACCCTGTTTGCCGCCGTGTTCAGCCTGGTGCTGGGCATGGGCATTCCGCCGATCGCCACTTACGTGCTGACCTCAGCGCTGGTCGCGCCGTCGCTGGTGGCCCTCTCCGTGCAAAACGGCATTCCGCCGGAAGCCGCGCTCCTCTCGACCCACATGTTTCTCTTCTACTACGCCATTCTCGCCGACGTGACGCCGCCGGTCGCTCTCTCGGCGTTTGCGGCGGCGTCGGTCTGGAACACCGATCCGATCCGCACCGGCCTCGTGACTGCACGGGTGGCCTTGCCCAAGTACTTCCTGGGCATGTTTTTCCTGCTGGCGTATCCGGCCACCGCCGTATTGATCGTACCGGTGGTGGCGCACCAGGGTCTGGCCTCTGCTCTGCCGCTGATCATCTACCGCTTCGCCGTTTCGGTGCTGGGGGTGCTGCTGATTTCGGGGGCCACGGTAGGCTTTACCCGCCGCACCCTGAAGCGCTGGGAAGGCTGGGTGCTGGGTCTTGCCGGCGTGGCGCTGCTGAGCCCCTACTGGTGGCTGAATGTGCCGGGCCTGCTGATCGGCGCCTACTTCTTCCTGATGGGCCCGCGTGAGCGGCCCCGGGCACCGGAGATGTCGGCGCAGGAGATAGCGCTGTGATGCTCGAAGGCGTCAAGGTGGCCGACTTTACCCGGGTGCTGACCGGCCCCTTTTGCACCATGTTGCTCGGCGACCTCGGTGCCGACGTGATCAAGGTGGAGCCGCCGCAGGGTGATGACACCCGCGCCTGGGGGCCACCGTTTCAGACGAGCGGCGAGGCCCGCGAGTCGAGCTATTTCCTGAGTGTCAACCGCAACAAGCGCAGCATCATCTTGGACCTCAAGTCTCCTGAGGGCCAGCAAGCGGCGCAGCGCTTGATCGCGGAGTCGGACGTGGTGGTTGAGAACTTCCGCCCCGGCACGTTCGCCAAACTGGGCTTCGGCTGGGAAGCGCTGCACGCCGAGAATCCGCGCCTGATCTATGCCAGCGTCTCGGGCTTCGGACAGGACGGCCCCTACCGCGACCGCGCCGGGTACGACGTGATCGCCCAGGGCATGGGCGGGTTGATGAGCTACAACGGCGAGGCCGGACATGAGCCGCTGCGGGTCGGGGTGGCGGTGGCCGACGTGTTCTCCGGCTCACTCATTACCCAGGCGATTCTGGCGGCCCTCTACCAGCGCGAGCGCACCGGGAAGGGCGAGCGGCTGGACGTTAACTTGCTCGAAAGCGTCATCGCCCTGGGCACCAATCAGGTCAGCCGATATCTGACCACCGGAGAAGTGCCGGTCGCCATTGGCAACGAGCACCGTAGCATCGTGCCCTACGGTACCCTGCGCTGCCAGGACGGATTCATCAACGTGGCGGTGGGTAACGATTCGCTGTGGCGCAAATTCTGCCGGGCGCTGGACCTCAGCGAGTTGGCCGCCGATTCCCGGATGGACACCAACGAGGGCCGGGTCAGCCACCGCGAGGACCTCGACGTGCAGCTGCTGGCCGGGCTGGGCCGCTTGACCCGCGCCGAGATCATGCAGCGCCTGGAAGAAGCGGGCGTGCCGTGTGGGGCCGTCAACAACATGGCCGAGGTCTTCGCCGATCCGCACATTCAGGCCCGCAAGGTGGCGGTGACGCTGCCGCACGCTTCTCTGGGCCAGACCACTGTCACCTCGCCTCCGTGGGACATCGGTGGAGCCAAGCCGGAAGTGCGCCGCGCGCCGCCCACCCTGGGCCAGCACACTGCCGAAATCCTGAGTGAACTCGGTCTCACCGCCCACACCGACGCTTAAATTCAGCCCCTTTGGGCCACAAGGAGTTTCATGCTCGATTACTTTCAAGCCCATTCGCTGGTCGGCAGTGACGAACAACTGGTGATGCAGAGCGTCCGCTCCTACGTGGACAGCAAACTCATGCCGCAGATTGCCGATTGGTGGGACAGCGCCGAGCTGCCAGCCCGCGAGGTGATGAAAGAAATGGGCAACCAGGGGCTGCTCGGCCCCACCACGCCGGAAGAGTATGGCGGCTCGGAAGTCAGCTACAGCGCTTACGGCGGCATGATGTACGAGCTGGAGCGCTGCGACAGCGGCCTCAGAAGCGCGGCCAGCGTGCAGGGCAGCCTGGTAATGTACCCGATCAACACCTACGGCAGCGAGGAGCAGAAGCGTCAGTACCTGCCGGGCCTGGCCGCCGGCGACCTGATCGGCTGCTTCGGCCTGACCGAACCCGACGGCGGCTCGGACCCCGGCGCGATGCGCACCCGCGCCCGCAAGGACGGCGGCGACTACGTGCTGAACGGCAACAAGATGTGGATCACCAACAGCCCAGTGGCTGACCTCGCGGTGGTGTGGGCCAAGCTCGAAGATGACAGCGGCAAGGACGTGGTGCGCGGCTTCATCGTGCCCAGAGGGGCCAAGGGCTTCTCGACGCCCCAGATTCACCGCAAGATGAGCCTGCGCGCCAGCGTGACCGGCGAGATCGTACTCGAGGACTGCCGCATTCCTGCAGAGAATATGCTGCCGCTCTCCGGCGGCCTGAAAAGCCCGCTGTCGTGCCTGACCTCGGCCCGCTTCGGCATCGCCTGGGGCGCGCTCGGCGCGCTGGAAGCGGTGTATCAGACGGCGCTGGAATACACCACCGGGCGCACCACCTTCGGCAAGCCGATCGCCTCGCGCCAGCTGGTGCAGGACAAGCTGGTGCGGATGGTCACCGATCACTCCACCGGCCTGCTGCTGGCTACACAACTCGGCGCGCTCAAAGACAGCGGCAAGATGACCTTTGGGCAAGTCTCGGTCGCCAAGCGCAACAACGTGCGGGTGGCCCTGCAAGGAGCGCGTCTGGCCCGCGAGATGCTGGGCGGTAACGGCATCACCACCGAGTACCCGGTAATTCGCCACATGCTCAACCTGGAAACGGTGGACACCTACGAGGGCACCCACGACATCCATACCCTGATCGTGGGCCGTGACCTGACCGGCCTGGGGGCGCTGGAATGAGCATGCCCCCAACTGGTCATCTTCAGGGCGTCTACACCATCATGCCCACGCCGTTTACCGGCAGCGGCGAACTCGACCTTGGGAGCCTCGACAACCTGGTGGACTTCCAGCTTGACGCGGGCATTCACGGCCTGGCGATTCTGGGCTTTCTGGGTGAAGCGCACAAACTCAGCGGCGAGGAACGCCGGGCCGTCATTCGCCGCACCATCGAACGGGTCGCCGGACGGGTGCCGGTATGGGTCGGCGTGCGCGCCATCGGTACCCCGGCCAGCATCGAGCAGGCCACAGAAGCCCAGGACTTCGGGGCCGACGCCGTGTTCGCCGCGCCGATCGACGTGCAGGCCGACGCAGCGATTTTCCGGCATTACCAGCAGTTGCAGGCGGCCCTCAAGGTGCCGGTGCTGATTCACGACTTCCCCGAAAATTTCGGCATCACCATCAGCTCGGAAGTGGTGGCTCGGCTCGGCAAAGAAGGCGGCGTCCACTACATCAAGATGGAAGAGCCGCCGGTCGGTCCCAAGACCAGCCGCATCCTGGAACTTTCGCAGGGCTCGGTGCACGTCTTTGGTGGGCTGGGCGGCACCTTCTTCCTGGAAGAACTGGAGCGCGGCGCGGTGGGCACCATGACCGGCTTTGCCTTTCCGGAAGTGCTGCTGCGCATCTACGATTTGTTTCGGCAGGGCCAGCACGCAGCGGCGGCCCGCGTCTTCGATCACTACATGCCGCTGATCCGCTACGAGTTCCAGCCCAAACTCGGCCTGGCGCTGCGCAAACACACCTACCATCGCCGGGGCATCATCGCTTCTGACCATGTGCGCGCGCCGGGCATCAACATTGACGGGCGCACCGCCAAAGAGCTCGAAGCCATCGTCAAACGGGTCGGCTTCGAGTTCGGCGTGACCGGTCCCCAGGAGCTGATCGGATGACTCAAAATTTTAGTGGTCGGCACGCGGTGGTCTTCGGCGGCAGCCAGGGTCTGGGCCTCGCCAGCGCCCTCAAACTCGCCGAGGGCGGCGCGAACGTCACGGTGATTAGCCGCAGCGCCACGCAGGAACGCCTGGTCAGGCAGGGTCTGCCGTCAGCGCAGGCTCAGGCGCTCTCCGGCGAGCTTACGCAGAGCGATATGAACGAGCTGCTGAGCGCCGCCAAAGACAAGTTCGGCCCGGTGGACACCCTGGTGCTCAGCGGCGGTGGTCCCAAGGCCGGTACCTTCGCCACCCTCAGCGACGACGACTGGACCGGGGCGTACCACCTGCTGCTGCTCGCACCGGTGCGGGCCATCCGCGCTGCCCTGCCGGACATGCAGGCGGCGGGCTTCGGGCGCATCATCTCGGTGCTCTCCAGCGGCGTCAAGCAGCCGCTGCCCAACCTGATGCTCTCCAACGCGCTCCGGGCCGCCACACTGGGCATGCTGCAGACCCTCGCGCGCGAAGTGGCGGGACAGGGCATCACCGTGAACGGCGTGGTCCCTGGGCGCATTGACACCGACCGGGTGCGTTCGCTCGACCAGGGGGCCGCTGAGCGCAGCCAGCGCACCCCCGAGGAGGTCCGCGCCAAGAGTGAGGCCAGCATCCCGCTGGGCCGCTACGGACGGCCTGCCGAGTTCGGCGCGGCGGTGGCGTTTCTGGCGACCGCCGACGCCAGTTACATCACCGGCAGCTTGATTGAAGTGGACGGTGGCCTTATCAACACCCTGACATGACCGCTCAGCGCGACATTGTGGTGATGACGCCGCGCCTGCCGTTCCTGCTCGGCGAGTTGCGCCGCGATTACCGAGTCCACGCCTATTGGGAAGCCGATCAGCTCGGCTCGTTTTTTAAGCAGGCACGTCAGGCGCGGGCCATCGTGACCAACGGCGTCGTCGGTTGCCCGCGTGAAGTGGTGGACGCCCTGCCGAATCTGGGCCTGATCTGCGTGGGTGGCGTCGGCCTGGACGCGGTGGATGTGGCGCATGCCCGGGAGCGCGGCATTCAGGTGACCACCACGCCCGGCGTCCTGACTGCCGATGTGGCTGACCAGGCCGTTGCCCTGCTGTTGGCCGCGTCCAGGCAACTGTTGCGAGGCGACCGCTCCATCCGGGAAGGCGGCTGGGAGCGCGGCGAGGATCTGCCGCTGACCCGGCGCGTGAGCGGTAAGCGCGCCGGTATTGTGGGCCTGGGCGAGATCGGCAAGGCGATTGCCCGCCGCCTGAGCGCCTTTGACATGCCGGTGGCCTACACCGGGCGGCGTGAGCAGCCGCAGCAGCCATACCGTTTCGTGGCCGATGTGCTACAGCTCGCCCGCGAAGTCGAGGTGCTGGTCGTCAGCAGTCGCGGGGGCGAGGACACCCGACACCTGATCGGCGTGAACGTTCTGGAGGCGCTGGGACCGCAGGGTATCCTGATCAATATCGCGCGCGGCAGCGTGGTCGATGAGGAAGCGCTGATTGCCAGCTTGCAGTCCGGCAAAATTGGAGCGGCGGGTTTGGACGTCTTTTCCGACGAGCCGAACGTTCCGGCCGTGCTGAAGGCTCTGGACAATGCGATCCTCTCGCCGCACGCCGCCACCCGCACCGTGGAGTCGCGGCAGGACATCAGCCGGATTGTGCTGGCCAATCTGGAGGCGTTCTTTGCCGGGCAGCCGCTCTTCACGGCGCTGCCGATGAAGCGCCAGCGCTGAGGTCCAAACAAAATCGAAAGAGAGAGCGGTTGGCCCCTACCAGGCCAACCGCCCTCTTGACCTGATTCGTCTCAGCTGGGGCTTTCGCTGACCAGCAACTCGGCCAGCGCTCTACTGTAAGCGTCGATGTCGGCCACCTTGACCGATTCCTTGGTGGTGTGGGCCAAGTCTTCGTTGCCGGGTCCCCAGCCCACGGTGGGCCACCCCGCGTTGGCGGTGTAACGGCCGTCGGTGGCAAAGCGCCAGACGCCCGGCTCAGCGTGAAAGCGCGCTGCGTACGGCAGCACCTTGAGGGTTAGCGGATCGCCCGGCTCGGTTACAAAACCGGGCGTGTATTCCGGTGTCCACAGCGCTGAGAGTCTTCCCTGGGCGGGCAGGCCCTCCAGCAACTTCGCCAGCGTCTGTCGGTTGGAAGCGTCGTCCTCGTTGAAGCGCCAGTCGAGAATCGCCGTCACGGTGTTGGGCGTCAGGTTCTCGCTGCCAGAGTCGGTGAAGAGTTGCGTGACCGTCAGGGTCGAGGCACCGGTCACCGGAAAGTCAGGAAAGGTCAGGGCCTCAATACGCTTGAGCAGTTCAGCCAGCGCGAAGATGGGGTTTTCGTCCTTGATCGCCAGGCTGGCGTGGTGGGCGCGGCCCTGAAGCTGCACCCGCACCCGCGCCACGCCCCGGTGCCCCAGCATCAACTGGTTGCTCGACGGCTCGGCCACGATCACCGCGCCGATCTCGCCGGGCGGGTGGGCGACCAGATACGCTGCGCCGGGCCCGCCAATTTCCTCCTCGGCCGCCGCCACGATCCAGACGTCGCTGCGCGGGCGCTCACCCTTCGCCAGCAGTGCGGCCAGCGCGTAGGTCTGGGCCGCCAGTGGGCCCTTGATGTCCACCGCGCCGCGCCCGTGAATCACGCCCTCCACCAGCACCGCCTCGTAGGGTGGGTGCTCCCACAGCGCCGGGTCGCCCTCGTGGACGTGGTCGAGGTGGGTCAGCAGGAGCCAGGCCGGTCCCGGCTCGCGCCCCCGGATCCGCGCCAGAGCGTTGCCGCCCGCGTCGGCCTGCACGTCCTCGAAGCCGAGCTGACGCCACTCCTGCAAGACCCGCTCGCGCAGCATTTCTTCTTGCCCTGGCAGCGCCTGAATACGGATCAGATCGCGCAGGAAATCGGCGGCGCTCATGTTGGCCACCCGCTGGCGGCCGTGCCAGGCCCGAAGCAAATATGGCGCGCGGCGCTGGCCTGCGGACCTGCGGGGAAGAGGGGAGTGAAACGTGCGGCCAACCTGGAAGCGGCGTTTTGCCTCATTCTGTGCAGTCTACAGAAAGGAGGCTCGGTCGGCGGCTGGTCTTGCCAGGGTTTTGTGGAGGGAGAATTCAGTCTGGTTCGGACTTGAGACGGACACGAGTATGCCTAAGCAGCAGTACACCGCCGCCCCTCTTGCAGGAGGCGGTGCGGCTGACCCAGAGTGCGGGCAAGAGTTGTGCCCAGATCGCCTGCGACCTCGGCGTCCCCGCCCATTACGTCGTTCGTTGGAAACGGCAGCAGGAATTTCAGGGGGTCAAGGGACGACCCGTGAACACGGGACGTGGCCTCACGGGCGTTCTGAACAGGAAGACCGGTTGTGGCAAGTTATTGGTGCCACGTCCCGCCACGTCTTGAAAGCAGCCTGTTGGTTGGAACGCCGGCGCCGAGCGGGGACGGTGGAGCGGGCAGGATGATGCGGGTTCGTGATCCGGGCAGGCAGGTCGAGAAATTCTTATGCCCGTCGTGGTGCTCGGAAGCCTCGCTGCGCATGTTCCTGCCGTCGGGTGGGCCGACGAGACTGCTCAATTAAGTTACTGCAGCGCCGTTAAGTTAACCTGGACGTGCTCCACACCGTGGAGCACGGGAAGTTTTCGCAGGGTAGCGCCGTAATTCCAGAGCTTATCGGTGTGAATAACCTTTGACACGTCGTATTCGCCCAGCAGTCGCTGGGAGAACATTTGGAGGCCTCAGTATTCCGGTGTTCTTGTAAAAAGACGTCCACCACGGTGCCGCGCTCATCGACTGGCCGCCACAACCAGTGCTTGACCCCGCCGATGTCCACGTGCATCTCGTCAAGGTGCTACCGGGAACCCCGTCGGGGTAGACCTTGGGCGAACAGATCGCTGAACTTGATGCACCCTCATACCCTCAGCTGTCACAACTTCTGGGTTCTGAGGCCTGTGCGAGACTGATGGTGCTGCATGAGGAAGGTGCGACGTGAAACCAAACGTCCACAGTCCCCAACATCGGAAGGAGGATCAGTATGAAT
>NZ_BMOL01000021.1 GCF_014647055.1 Deinococcus aerolatus
ATCTTTCAGACTCGCCAACCCACCTGCGTGGTAGGCGTCGATGATTTTGTCCGCGCCCTGGTAGGAGTAGCGGGTGAGCGTTAAGGCCTCCTGGTTGCCCTTCCCCTCAGCCAGAAACGCGAGCAGCTGACTCCGGCGTCTCTCGACGGCGCAGGTACTGCGGCGGTAGATGCCCCAGAAGTCCTCGGCAGTGTGCTCAAAATTAACAGTTCTGATCCCCTGAGTATACCTGTTTAAACGGAATCCGTATGAAGTTCGGAGGGCCACAGGGGTGGGAGGCGGCTGATCGGGCTGGCCTCCCACTTTTCTGTGCCGGGTCTGGATTCCAGGTGGTCTGGATGCTGCGTGTGCGGAACCGGCTTTCCTCTATCCTGCCCTCCATGACTTCCCTGCGGCTGCCTGAGCGCGTGGCCCGCAAAGCGCGGGGCTACGCGGCCAAGGTGCGGCGGCTGGTGCGCAGTGTCCGGGCCAGCGACGCGCACCCGGACGACGCGTGGGCGGCGGCGCTGCTCACGCCGGGCGAGGCGCGGGTGTACCGGGGCATGGACCCGCGGGACCGTGAACACGCCTGCCGCGTGACGCTGCATCTGCTGCGCGAGCATCCGGGGGCAGACCCGCAGCTGGTGGCCGCCGCCCTGCTGCACGACTGCGGCAAGAGCGTGCGCCCGTACCGCGTGGCTGAGCGCGTGCTGGTGGGGCTGGTGCCCACGCGGCTGGCGCGGCTGCTGCCACCGTTAGGGGCGCTGGGCATCCGGGCGCGGCACCCGGAACTGGGTGCGGCCCTGCTGGTGAACGCCGGGGCCAGGGCGCGCGTGGCCGATCTGGTGGCCCTCCACCACCGCCCTGCTGCTGACCCGGACGCTGCGCTGCTGCACCACTACGACGATCAGGAGTGATCTGGCCTGCGCCATCCGCATGAATCCCACCGCGCGTTCGGGACTGGTCTGACCGCAATGCGGTTTCACGCGGCGCGGTCTAGCGGATCAGCGCCCCAACCGCAATGCGCTGATCCCGGACGTCGCGCAGCCAGAAGATCTGGCCGCTGGCGTCGCGCAGCTGCGCAATCACACGCACGTCCTCGCCCGCCGTGAAGCCGTCCGCCTCCCCGCTGCCCCACGCGCACACGCGCTCGCGGCAGGTGGAGGCCTGCGTGACGTCGTTCAGCCGCGGCGACTGCCACAGGCCCGAACCCGTCACCACGTAGAGGCCCGTGACCTTCAGGGGGCGCGGCGTGGCCAGGGGACGGCCCACGGGGCGCGCAGCAGAGGGGTTGGCCCTGACCCTCACGCGCACGATAAAGCGCTGGGTGTCCTGCCGCAGTTGCGGGGTCGCCGTGAGTCTCATCACCTGCCCGTCCAGATTCAGGGTGGTGGGCGCGCCCAGCAGGTCGCCGGCCAGAGGCGCGGGCGGCAGCGAACTGCAGCCCGACAGGCCCAGACTGCCCAGCACCACACCGGTCCAGAGCATTGCGCGGCCTCTCATGCCGCCATCTTAACCGGAGCCCAGGCTGCCTGCCGGGAGAAAAGCCTCACGTCCGGCAGGGGAGGCAGTTCCTGGCCGTCCAGCTCTACCAGCCCAGGTCCGGCGCCGTCACGACCCGGTCGGCGGGAAGGTCGCTGAACAGCGTGTAGGTGAGCGTGTAGGTGCCTGGAATCACGCGGCTCAGCAGAATGGCGTTGCCGTCCACGCGTGGCTGGACGTTCGCCAGGCTCGGCCCCTGGAACTGCAGCGGGCCGCGCACGACGGGGGTGCTGCCACCCGTGGGCAGCGGGTCGATCAGGCGGACGTTTTCCAGGGTGCTGTCCACCGTGAAGACCAGCCGGACCTGGTAGTTCTGCACGCCGCCCTCCACGCTCTTGTTCAGGCTGGCCCGCGCACCGCCCTGCACGCTGCGGGTCACATTGGCGCCGCCGGGATTCTGGACCCTGGCCGCCCCGGTGGTCCGCAGGCCGATCGGGCTCAGCACCGCCTCAGCGGTGTCGCTGCGGCACACGCGCACCGGCACCTTCAGCCGTAGCGGCTGGCCCCCGCTGAACTCGCCCGACGTTTCCAGCGGGTAGTCACTGGTCCAGCCGGTGGGCAGGTTCAGGGCCAGCCGGCCCGGCAGGCGGTACGGAAAGTCGGTGCGGGCGCTGGCGGTCAGCTGGGTCACGTCGCAGGCGTTCAGGATGTCGGGGGCGGTGATCAGGGTGACGTCGGTCAGCACCCGGTACTCGATGGTCACCTTGCCGGCCGTGCCGTCTGCAACCCGGCCCGGCAGCGGCGGCGTGAAGGTGGCGCCGGGAATGGGGGTGGGCTTGACCGGGTAGTCGCCGGGCAGCAGCGGCACGCTGGCGGGCGTGTTCAGGGTGCGTCCGGCAACCTCGAAGGGCACGCCGGTCAGCGGAATACGCTGGTCACCGTAGAGCGCCACGGCGTCGACCGTTAGCTGGCCCTCCGGGGCGCGGGCCACGAAGCGGACCTTGGTAAAGCCCGGCTGGTAGCGCACCTCGCTGGGCGAGACGATGTTGCCGGTGCCCTGCACGATGGTCGAGCTGAGCGGGACGTAGCCGGGCGGCAGCTGCGGGCGCACGGCGCTGGTGCCGACCAGCGTATAGGACGCGCCGGGAATCGGGCGGCCTTGCGGGTCCACCACATCGACAAGCAGCTGATTGTCGATCTTGGCCCCGGCCGGCGGATTGAAGCCGCCGACCCGCGCCGTGACCGGCTGATCGCCCAGCCGGAACGAGTAGCGCACCGCGTTGCTGTACTGCCGTGTGGTGGGCAGCACCCGGATGAAGATCTGCCACTCGCCCACCATTTCCGGCGTGATGGTAAAGCGGTCCACGGCGGTCTTGCCGTTGTCGCTGGGCGTCAGGTTCGCGCGTTTGTCGCCCGGCTGCAGCACGAAGGTCTCGGCCTCCTGGGAACCGTCGATGTCGTAGTTCAGCACGCTGACCGTCTTGCCCACCCAGTCGGGGGTGACGTTCAGGCGGGCGGCCAGCAGCGGCTCGGGCGTGTTGCTGCGGGCGTTGACGGTAAAGTCGCTGGTTTCCAGCGCGAACGGCGAGGCCACCCGCAGCGCGTAGGCGTTCTTGCCGTCGCCCCGGCTGTTGACCCGCAGCGTGTACGTTCCGGCGCTGAGGCCGCCTGCAAACAGGCTGTCCCAGGTGTGTTCGCGGTTCTGCCCGTAGCGCCGCTCGGCCACCGTGCCGTCAGGGCCGACCAGGGTGAAGGTGGTGTCGAAGGCCTCATTTTTCTTGTACAGCTCGTCGCCGAAGTAGCCGGCCGCGCGCCGCCCATCCACGTAATCGGCCAGATTGAAGGTGGGCGAGTAGATTTCCAGCCCCAGCGGTTTCCCGGCGTCCTGCGGCGACACGCGTACGGTGTAGCTCTCCACGTCCTGAATCCACTTTTCACCCACCGAGACCAGCGGCAGCAGGCCCCCCACCGCGCTGCCCCCCTCCCCGGTCTGGGCCACGGCGACGGGCGAGAGCAGCAGGGCGGTGAGCACACCCAGGGCGGCAGACAGACGTGGGGCGGGACGGCGGCGGGAAAAGACGTTGGGCATGACTGTGAAAAGGATACACGCCCCCCTCCCGCCGCCGCCCACCCCGCGCTACCATCGGCGCTGACATGCTCTTTGCCCGCGCCCACGCCCGCACCTCTGCCGCCGCCCTGGAAGGCAACCTCCGCGCCCTGTCGCGCCGCGCCGGGGTGCCGCTGCTGCTGCCCGTCAAGGCCGACGCCTACGGCCACGGCCTGGAAATTGTGGCGTGCGTGGCCGCCCGGCACCCCGACGTGTGGGGGCTGGCGGTGGCGACGCCGCAGGAGGCCGGAGCGTTGGCGGCCCTGAACCCCGGCAAGCCGGTGGTGTTGCTCACGCCGCCGCGTGCGGGGGAGGTGCCACTGCTGGCCGACCTGGGCGTGAGGCTGCCGGTCGCGTCGCTGGAGCAGGCCGAGGCCCTGCCGCCCCACGCCCGCGCGCACCTGAAGGTGGACACCGGCATGAACCGCCTGGGCGCACGCCCGGAGGACGCCGTGCGCGTCGGGCAGCGGCTGGCCGAGCGCGGGGTGCTGGAGGGGGCCTACACCCACTTCGCCACCGCCGACGAGCCGGATCTGGCGTTTGCCTGGCAGCAGTTCCGGCGCTTTCAGGACGTGCTGGCGCAGCTGCCGCCGGTGCTGGCCCACGCCTCGAACGGCGGCGGCATCCTGAGCCTGGGGGCGCTGCCGGGCATGCGGCTGGCCCGGCCGGGTCTGGCGTCCTACGGCTTTGCGCCGCCGCACCTGGGGGGCGTGCTGCCGCTGACCCCGGTGATGACCCTGGACGCCGAGGTCACCCACCTGCACACCGCGCTGGAGGGCGAGAGCGTCAGCTACGGCGGGTTGTGGCACGCCCCGCGCGACACGCTGCTGGCGACCGTGGGGCTGGGCTACGCCGACGGCTACCCGCGCAATGCCACCGGGCAGGCCCACGTGACCGTGGCCGGCGAGCGCCGCCCGGTGGTGGGCCGCATCTGCATGGACCAGTGCATGGTGGACGTGACCGGTTTGCCGGTGCAGGTGGGCGACACGGTGCGGTTCTGGGGGCCAGACGCCATCACTGCGGGCGACGTGGCGGGCTGGGGCGGCACCAACGAGTACGAGGTGCTGACCGGGCTGGGCGCACGCGTCGAGCGGCTGGCCGCGCCGTGAGGATGCGGGCACTGGGGATCTGGGCACTGGGGATCTGGGCACTGGGGACGCAGGCAGGGTGAATCTGCGCGGTCACCTTGCCGCCGCCGTTCAGACCCTGCGTGCGGCGGGCGTGCCCTCGCCGGACGTGGACGCACGGGCGCTGATCCTGCACGCGCTGGACCTCCCGCCCACCGCATTCCTGCTGCGCGGCCAGGAAGAGGTGGACGCAGCCGACGCGGCCCGGCTGCAAGGACTGGTCCGGCAGCGTGCGGCCCGCGTGCCGCTGCAACACCTGCTGGGCACGCTGGAGTGGGGCGGCGTGGGGCTGCGGGTGGACCGGCGGGCGCTGATTCCCAGGCCGGAAACCGAGTGGCTGCTTTCCCTGGCGCTGGCTGAGGTGAGGGCGGTGCGTGCGCCGCGTGTGGTGGACGTCGGGACCGGCACGGGGGCGCTGGCGCTGGGTTTCAGGCAGGCACGGCCGGACGCGGCGGTCCTGGGGGCAGACCTCAGTCCCGAGGCGCTGGACCTGGCGCGGGAGAATGCGGCGCTGAACGGCCTGGAGGTGGCGTTCGTGGAAAGCGACCTGCTGGCCGCCCTGCCTGGCCCCTTCGACCTGATTCTGGCGAATCTGCCGTACCTGCCCGAGGGCGACCGCGCCCACGCTGACCCGGAGGTGCGTCACGACCCCGATCTGGCGCTGTACTCCGGCCCGGACGGCCTGACGCTGGCCCGCCGGCTGGTTCTGCAGGCGCGCGCTGCCCTCGCTGACGGCGGAGTGCTGTGGCTGGAACTGGACCCCCGCAACGCCCCCACCCTCGCCGCCGAGTTGTGTGCCCAGGGCTGGGAGGCCACCCTCCACCCGGACCTGACCGGCCGGGAACGCTTCGTGCGGGCCGCGCCCATGGCCCTCACCCAGGGATGAGAGAATGCGCGCCGTATGAGCGACCCGGCCTCCGAATTCAACCCTACCGCCACGCCCCCCAAGAAAGCCCGCGCCCGCGTGCCCAAGACCGTCTGGGATCTGGTCTTCACGCTGCTGATTCCCATCATGATTCTCAGTCCCAATGTCCTGGGCAGCGGGATCAGCGTTGCCGAGCAGGTGTTTGGGGGCGGCACGGCCGGCAACGTGCGCGCCTACCTGCTGGCCGCCCTGATTCCGGTGGTCTACGTCCTGTGGGACCTGGGCGTCAACCGCAACGTCAGCCCGGTGGCCCTGATCGGCGGGGCGGGCGCGATCTTTTCCGGCGCGCTGGCCTTCTGGTACGTGGACGGTTTCTGGTACGCCATCAAGGACAGCGCGCGGTCCTACCTGACCGGCATCCTGTTCCTGATCAGCGCGGCGACGTCTGTGCCGCTGTTCCGCGTGTTTCTGGACGCCGCCAGCATTGGCGAGAAGCCCGAGGACCGCGCCGCCACGCAGCAGGCCATGCGGGACCCTGCGGTTCACCGGGGGCTGGTGCTGGGCACCGTGGTGTTCTCGGTGGTGGACCTGATTGGCGGCGTGGTCAACAGCATCGTCAACTACGCCCGCGTGACCGCCAAATTCGGCACCGACGACTTCAATGCCCAGATCGCGGCCGTCAACGCCGTGATGCGGGTGCCGGGACTGGTCATCAGTCTGGTCGGGGTGTTTGCCGCCATCTGGTTTGTGCAGCGGGCCGTCAAGGTCCGCTTCGGGCCGGAGGCCAGCCTGCTGGAGCCTGCCAAGCTGGCCGCCGCCATGCGCGAGCGCGGCGAGATGCCGGCGGAGGTCGGCGACCCCGCCTGACCACGGCTTCGCATTTTGCGGGTGCGTCAGCCGGGGTCAGGGCTGACGCACCCGCCCGTTATTTACGGCCCTGCATGGCTCACGGCTCTGCCGCGCTTTCCTGCGCGCCTGTCCGGGTATCTGGCCGGGCAGAGGCGGCCGCGTTCTCCCGTTCCTCATACACGTCCGCGTATTTCAGGCGCAGGGCCTCGGCGCTGGCGCGCGGCACCATCTCGCGGATGTCGCCGCCGTAGCTGGCGATCTCGCGGACCATGCTGCTGGACACGAAGCTCCAGCGGGTGGCCGCCATGATGAACACGGTCTCCACCTCGCCGATCTGGCGGTTCAGGTGCGCGATCTGCAACTCGTACTCGTAGTCGCTGACCGCCCGCAGCCCGCGCAGGATGATTCCCTTGTGCTCCTGCGCCATGTAGTCCACCAGCAGCCCGCCGAAGGAATCCACACCGACGTTTTCCAGATGCCCGGTGGCCGCTCGCAGGATGTCCAGCCGCTCGTCGAGCGTGAACAGGTGCCTTCCCTGCTTGCGGGCGTTGTGCATGACCGTCACGGTGACCGTGTCAAAGATGCGGCTGGCGCGGGTCAGCACGTCCATGTGCCCGCTGGTGATGGGGTCAAACGATCCGGGAAAAACGGCTTTCATTCGCCTTCCACCCTATCCGCCGCCGCGGCCCGCTGGTAGAGGGTCAGGCTGTTGCTGCCGTACTCACGGACCTCGCATGCGAAGCCGGGATGCTCCGGCAGGGCCAGCCGGTCCGGGTGCTGGCAGACCAGCAGACCGCCCGTTGCCACAATCTGGCTGGCCAGCAGCTGCGCGGTCAGTGCGGGAATATCGGCCTGGTACGGCGGGTCGCTGAACACGATGTCGAAGGTGCCCAGCCGGGGCAGCAGCTTCTGGGACTCGCCGCGCACGATCCGCACCCGCAGTTCCAGGGCGCGGGCATTTGCTTCCAGGGCCTTGACGGCGCGCGTGTCCTGCTCGATCAGCGTGACCGCGTAACCCCGGCTGGCCGCCTCCAGCCCGATGGCCCCGCTGCCGCCGTGCAGGTCGATGAAGGTGCCGGTGGGGGCGCGGGCCGCCAGCAGGTCAAACAGACTCTTGCGAACGCGTGCGCCGCTGGGCCGGGCGCTGTCCGGCACCTTCAGGCTGCGGCCCCGGGCGCTGCCGCCCAGAATCCGCAGGCTCATGCCCGCCCCCCGCTGGCTGGTGTGCTGGATGGACAGGGCAGAGACGGGAGCGGGGTCACTGTTCGGGATCCGTCAGGGCCTCGTACGCCCCAAAGCCGCCCAGGGCCCCGGCCTCCAGCAGCCAGTCGTCCTCCTGCCGGCGCGCCTGCCCGGACTGCACCAGCCGGTTGAGTTCGGCGTCCACACGCTGCGAGACGCGGCGCAGGGGCATCTCGTCCGCGTTCTCCACGCCGCGCCAGGTCAGGAAGCTCCGGTGAAAGTCGGGCAGGGCGTCCAGACCGACGCGGGTTTCCAGGACACGCCAGGACAGCAGGGGGGCATCAGCAGTCATCGTGCCCCGTTCTACCCTGCCTGGCCCGGCGGGTACAATGGCCCCATGAGCGATTCGCTGCCGCCCGACCCCAGCGCCGCGGCCGAGGCCGAGGTGGTCCGAAGCGTGCTGCCGCAGGAGCTGGAGGCGCTGGGCGGGCAGCTGGTGTGGCGGATCGGCAAGGACGAGGTCGGCGACGACGTGATCGTGCGGCTGGGCTACGCCTCGGCCACACCGCGTTTCGCGCACCTGCCCCGGCTGCGCAGTGCCAGTGACGCCGATCTGCTCTTGGCCCTGGAGGGCGGGCGCGTGGTGATCGAGTGGGTGGACTGAACGCGCCCGGTGGCCCGGTGACCCCGCTGGTGGCCCGGTGATCATCGAGGCCGGGCGGCACTTTACCCTGCAGGCCCCTGGCTCGGCCCAGGACACGCTGGCCTTCGTGCGTGATCCGATGCGCACGCTGTCGCGCCTGCACTTTCTGCGGGGGTTACGTGTGGACGGCGCCGGGGTGCGCGGCGAACTGCTGGTGCCGCTGCCGGTGCTGGGCGAGGCCGACCTGCCGTTCCTGTGCGTGCTGGCGCACACCCCCGACGGCGCGACGCTGACGCCGCAGCCCATCGCGGGTGAGCGGGCGTGGGTGGAGGTCACCGGGCAGGCCCAGGTGCTGGAGGGCGCGCAGGCGGCCGGCAGCGGCGAGACGGCAGTGGAAGTGGCCTTCAATTTTCTGTTCCGCGCCCACCTCGCCACCCCCGATGTTCAGGGCTGGGGCGGCGCGGCCTTTGAGAAGATGGTCCGCGCCGCCGCCGGGCGCACCCTGGACCGGGTCACGCGGGAGCTGCCCGAGGGCCTGCGCGAGGCGCTGGAGGCACGCTGAGCCGAGCTGGCCCGCTCTCCAAAAAGGGAGGCCGGCCACGCGGCCCGCCTCCCTCTCTGGTTCCAAAATCTGTGAACCGCTGCTTACTCCTCGGGAAAGTCCAGCGTGCGGGCGTCGCTCCACAGTCCCTCGAGGTCGTAATACTCGCGGGCTTCCTTGGTCATGATGTGGACCACGATGTTGCCGAACGACAGCAGCAGCCAGCGCTCGCTGGGGCCTTCAACGCTGGGGCGCGGCAGGCCGGCCTCCATCGCCTTGATGCGGACGTTTTCCTGGATGGCGTTGAGCTGCAACCCGGCGGTGGCGGTGCAGATCAGGAAGTACTCCAGCGTGCTGCTGACGTCCGAGAGGTCCAGCACTCGCACGTCCTCGGCGCGGCGCTCGCGGGCGGCGTCCACGATGGCGCGCAACTGGCGCTGGTCCAGCTCGTGGGCAGAGGATTTGGAGGGGGCGTTCGGTTTGGTGTTCAGGGTCATGGGGTCTCCGTGGGGGGTGGGGTGCCCGGCGTCGCGGGTGGCGCTGCTGGAACGGGTGACGGTGCGGAAAGCCGGGCATAGGGGAAAAGGGCCGCGAGGTGTTCGCGGGCGTCCACACCCAACAGAATACCCACCTCGCCCGCCTCAACCGGGAAACGCTCACCCTGCAGGCGCGGCAGGCCCAGCAGATCGGCCAGTGCGTTTGCGGCGCTGACGTCCTGGCCGGTAAAAACCTGGCTGGTCTCGCGGCTCTCGGGCACCGTGCGGACCTCCACCTGCCGGTAGCCCAGGGTGTTCAGGGCGCTCCGCACGGCGCTGCCCAGCCCCGCGCCCGTGGCGTCCATCACGCTGACCTTTACATCTGGCGTGGGTGAAGCCATGGCCGGCCGGTCTCCCCACAGTGTGTTCAGCGCTTCGCGGTTGACCGCCAGGTTGAAGCTGCCGGGGATGGTGTCGGTGGGCAGGGTGGCAAAGCTGAGCTTGAGGTTGGACAGGTAGGGCCGCAGCGCGGTCAGCAGCTCAGGGTCTGCGTTGGTGTCCACCCCGTTGCCGATGCCGCCCAGGATGGTGGGCAGGGCGGCCAGTCCGCGCGGGCTGCGCAACCTCGCCGCCAGCTGCGCCAGCGCCTGCTTCTGGTGGTCGATGCGCCCGTAATCGTCACCGAACCCCTTGCGGACGCGCAGGTACAGTACGGCCTCTCTGCCTTCCAGATGGTGTGGCCCGGCGTCCAGCTTGAAATTCACGCCGGCAGCGTTGTCCACCCACTCGATGCCGCCCTCCGGAACGGTCACGTCCAGCCCGCCCAGCGCGTCGATCACCCGCTCGACGTAATCGGTGCGGACCACCACATGGGAATCCACCCGCTCGCCCACCACCGTTTCCACGGCGCGGGTCAGCGCCTCGGGGCCGCCGGAGCCGTAGCGGCCGTTGATCTTCTGGATGCTGGGCCGCTGACCCGGATCAAACGGGCCGACATTGGTGTCGCGCGGAATGTTCAGCACCCGCACGCGCGAGCCGTCCACCTTGACCAGCATCAGCGTATCGGTGTTGGGCGGCTCCAGCGCCCCCACGGGGTTGTCCTGGTCCTTGCACGGCTGGTGGTAGTAGCAGTACACGATGTCGCGCCCGGCCAGCAGCACCGTGAACTGCGGGGCCGAGCCTGTGCCCAGCGCCAGCCCGGAGGCGCCCACGCCCTGCAGCAGCGCCAGTCCACCCAGCGTCAGGGCTGCCAGCCCAAGGCCAAAGGTCTGCAGCGCCCGCAGGCGGGCCAGGGGCCAGCGCGGGGCGCGGGGGCCAGGGGGGTTCGGGCGAGCGGCCGTCACTGGAAGGCGGACGTGGGTGCCGCGTGGCCGGAATCGCCGCTGTCCGTCAGGTGGGCGCAGCACGGCAGGGCGTGGTACGAGCGCAGCGTGCGCGGATGCACCGTGATGCCCCGGCCCTGCAGGTAGGTGACCTTGGAGATGATGGCCTTTTCCAGAGCCGCGTTCAGGTCCTGCAGCGCCAGTTCACGGATGTCTGCGTTGACGCCACGTCCAGGTTCGGACACGTCGGCGATGTACACGGCCTGCGCCACCCGGTTGTCGCCGCGTGGGCCGGTGGTGTGGTCCTCGACGGCTTCCAGCACCACCGTGTCAGCGTAGCCCCAGCGCTCCAGCAGGGCGCGGCCAGCGCGGCCGTGCAGCGCCAGCGGGTGCAGGCCGTCGATCTCGCACTCCGGCGGGGCGAGGCGCAGCAGTTCGGCGTCCGGCAGGTCGCGGGCAATGTCATGCAGAATGCCCGCCGCGTAGGCACACGCCACGTCCGCTCCGTTGGCCGCCGCGATCTGTGCGGCCAACTCGGCCACCCGCACCACATGCTCAAAGCGTCTGGGGCGGACCATCAGCCGCACCCGCTCCTCCCAGCCGGTCCAGGCTGTGGGCTGGGCATGCAGCTTCAGGACGTGGGCAATCATTGGGCCATGTGGCCGCTCCTCCACATCATTGCCACACTATACGCCGTCCGCCTGACCGACACTTGATATGGGCAACAGTTGGAAACGCTTCCGTCCCTCTCTTCCCCCCATCGCCGCTCAGGGGGTGTCGTCTGCGGGCACTGGCTCGACGGTCAGGCTGACCGTGACGTTTTCCAGGGCCTGTGCCCCGGCTGGCAGGTCCAGCCGCACTGGGGCGCTGTAGCTGCCGGGGCGGTAAGTCACCGTACCGCTGATCTCGCGCAGGCGGCCCAGCAGGTCAGGCGAGGCCACCACCCGCACGCTGCTGGGCTGGATACTGCGGGCCGTGACCTTCAGGTTGGCCGGGGGATCGTTGAGGGTCACCCGCAGGGTCTTGATCGGCAACTCGCCGGTGTCCAGGCGGCGCACCGTGACGGTGGCCGGGTTGGTCTGCACCCCCTCGATGGGCTGCCCGGCCTCGTCCAGGGCAATCAGCGGCACCTCGCGTTCGGAGGCCGCCCCCAGGTTTTCGGGGCTGCTCACCAGCCTCGAGACCCGCACGACCACCCGGCCGGGGCCGGTGACGCGGGCTTCGGCGGGCATAACCGTGTAGCGCGGCAGGCTGGCCTCGGGCGGCGTGATCACGCTGAGGGTTACCGGCAGGGTGCGGGTCAGCTGGGTGTCCACGAAGCCCTGCACCGTATCGGGCGATTTGCGGCTGACGGCAGTGCCGTTGGGCGCGGCCACGGTCACGGGCCGGGTAAAGCTGCCCTCCGGGGCGCCGGTCACGTCCACGATGGCCTCGATGTTGCCGGCCCGCAACTCGCGCAGCCGCTCGGGCCGCCCGGACAGCGTCACGCGCACCGTGGCCGGATTCAGGTCACTGGTGGCGCGGGTGCCCTCGCCCCGCCCGCCGGTGGTGTCGCGCACCGTCACCGGCACGTCGTAGCCCTGCTCCACGTTGGCCCGGCGGTCTGCCGTCGCCACAAACCACAGCGTGATCGCCACCGCCACCGCCAGCACCTTCAGGCCTAGGTTGTGGACGCTGCGCCCCAGCGCGTAGCGGGGCTCCAGCCAGCGCCGCCAGGCGGGCGGCTCCTGCAGCGGGGAGCCCGGATCGCCGCCGCTCACGTCTGCTCCTTGCGCGTTTCAGGGCGCGGTTCGGGGCGCGTTTCAGGGCGCAACTCAGCCCGCACCTCGGTCTGGGACGCCGCGTCTGCCCGGACGTCCCCGGTCTCCGGGGCACTTTTCGTTTCAGGCGTGGGCTTGACCGGCACGGCAGCGCGGCCCACCGGGTAGTCGTAGACCAGTTCGCGCAGTTGCTCGCGCAGTTCGGTGCCGTTCAGGTCCGGCCCCAGGCGGCCGCCCAGGGCAATACGCATGCTGCCGCGTTCCTCGCTGACCACCAGCACCACCGCGTCGGTCAGCTCCGAGAGCCCGATGGCCGCGCGGTGGCGGGTGCCGTAGCGGCGGTAGGTGCCGTCGGCGGGTTGCAGCGGAAACAGGCAGCCGGCCGCCACCACCCGCGCGCCCTGAAGGATGATGCCGCCGTCGTGCAGCGGGGCGTTGCGGGCAAACAGCGCCTCCAGAAACGGCACGCTGACCAGCGCGTCGATGTTCACGCCGGTCTCGGCGTACTCGCCCAGCGGTGTGCGGCGCTCGATGGCGATCAGCGCGCCGGTCTTGCGCTCGGCCAGGCGTTCCATCGCGCGGGCCAGGTCCTGCAGCGCGGCCCCGCTGGCGCTGGCATCGCGCCCACGCGGGCGGCCCACCCGCTCCAGCGCGGCGCGCAGTTCCGGCTGAAACAGGACCAGCAGCGCGAAGATGCCCACCGTGCCGGCGCGGCCCAGCAGGTAACTGAGGGTGGTCAGGCCCAGCAGCTGCGCGGCCACCCACACCCCGGCGAACACCAGAATCCCGCGCACCACATTCACGGCCCGTGTGCCGGCCACCAGCAGGTAGCCCTGGTACACCAGGAAGGCGACCACGACAATGTCCAGCACATCCTGGACACCAATCTGGCCGAACGGGGTGGTCATAAGAGGAACAGGGACTCCTTGGAGAAAACGCGGCGGGCAGGAGGGCCGGAAAAACTTCAGGGTTGCGCGCCTACTATACGGTCTGTCCGCACTTCACGCCCCCGACTCTGCCTCCGGAGGACCACCCATGAACATCCGTTTCCTAGGCCACAGCACCTTTTTGCTTCACAGCGGCGAGCACCGCCTGCTGATCGATCCCTACATCACCGGCAACCCCAGGTCGCCCGTCACGCTGGAAGAGGCCCTGACCTGGAAGCTCAGCGCCGTGCTGATCAGCCACGCGCACGGCGACCATTGGGGCGACGCGCTGGCCTTCGGCAAGGCGGGCGTGCCGCTGATCGCCACCGCCGAGATCGCGGGCTACGCCCAGAAGCACGGCGCCGCGCAGGCGGTCAGCCTGAACATCGGCGGCACCTACGCTCCCGACTGGGGCCGCCTGACCCTGACCCCCGCCTGGCACAGCAGCTCGTTTCCAGACGGCACCTACGGCGGCATGCCCACCGGACTGCTGATCGAGCTGGGCGGCAAGCGGCTCTACTTTGCCGGGGACACCTGCCTGTTTTCCGACATGCGCCTGATCGGGGACCGGGGGCTGGACGCCGCGATTCTGCCGGTGGGCGATCACTACACCATGGGCCCCGAGGAGGCCGCCCGCACGCTGGAACTGCTGCGCCCGAAGGTGGCCATTCCCATGCACTTCGGCACCTTTCCCCCGCTGACCGGTGATCCCCAGGTGTTCAAGCGGGACGGCGAGGCGCAGGGCGTGGACGTGCGGATTCTGGAGCCAGGGGAAACGACGGCCCTCTGACGGGAAGCAACGCTGAAAGAGGCTGAAGGAGAGTGACGCTGCGCGGCAGCCGGTGCGGTCTGCCGCCCGCTGCTTTACAGCTCCACCAGATGCGACTGCACGTTGATCTCCCCGTAGACCTCGGCCTGCTGCACACTGAACTCGCCCTCCTTGACGCCTTCCAGCAGGGCAGCAAAGTAGGTGGTCCGTTCATTCCAGTCCTGCGCGGGCAGGCCCCGGAAGGTGAAGTGGCGCAGCCGGGTCCCAAAGGCCCGCAGTGCCCCCAGGGCGTCGGCCAGGGTCAGGCGGTCGCGCGATAGCAGCGGCGTGTCCACCTGGCGCACGGCGTTCTGTGCGGCCCGCACCAGTTTCGCCAGGCTGCCCGCCGGGTTGCGCGCACGCTCACGGCGCGGCAGGTCCAGCGTCACGGGCCGGGCCGGAATAATGCCCTCGCGCTCGCGGCGGCGGGCCAACAGAAAGCCCACCAGCGTGTCCAGCTCGGCCAGTGCCTCCACGCCTTCCAGCAGGTCCTCCAGCGCCTCGTCGGGGGCGTCTTCCTGCCACGCTTCCGGCTCCGGCTCGGGCAGCAGCAGCCGGGCCTTCAGGGCGATCACGGTGGCCAGGGTGGGCAGCAGGTCCGGGTGCGCCCCGGCAAAACTTCCGCCGGTCAGCGCCTGTACCCAGGCCAGCACGCTGCGCGTCAGCGTGAGCAGCGCCACCTCCTGCGGCCCCACCTGCCCGGTTCGCAGCGCTGAGGCCAGTTCGGCCAGCGTGCCGCTGAAACCGGGCAGGTCCACCACGAAGCCGCTGACCGGGGTGGGGGGGGCCAGGACGGCGGCGGTCAAGGCGGCGGCCTCACAGCTTCAGGAAACCCACCTTCTCGCGCACCTCTGCTATAACCGGCGCGGCGATGGCGCGGGCCTCCTTCGCGCCCTGCGCCAGCGCGTCGCGGATGTCGTCGGGGTGCTGCGCGAGTTCCGCCGCCCGCTGCTGGATGGGGGAGAGGGTGGCAGTCACGCCTTCCATCAACTTCTTCTTGCAGTCCACGCAGCCGATGCCGGCGCGGCGGCATTCCACGTCCACCATTTCAATCGTCGGCAGGTCCGAGAACAGCTTGTGGTAGTCGAAAATCAGGCACACGTCGGGGTTGCCGGGGTCCGTGCGGCGCACGCGGGCCGGGTCGGTGGGCGCGGCCCGCAGCTTCTGCCAGATGCTGTCCAGACTCTCCAGCAGGCCCAGGGTGCTGTTCTCACCCTTGCTCTTGCTCATCTTGCCGTGGCCGTCCACCCCTGGAATCCGCAGGGCGTCCTTGTTGTACACGGCTTTCGGTTCGGGGAAGGTCTCGCCGAAGGTGTGGTTGAACCGCCGGGCGATCTCGCGGGTCAGCTCGATGTGCTGGGTCTGGTCCTCTCCGACCGGTACGGTGTCGGCCTTGTACAGCAGGATGTCGGCGGCCATCAGCACCGGGTACATCAACAGGCCCGCCGGCACGCTTTCCAGCGCCCCCGCCTTGTCCTTGTACTGGGTCATGCGCTCCAGCTCGCCCACCGGGGTCAGGTTGGTGAAGATCCAGCTCAGTTCCTGGTGCTCGGGCACATGCGACTGCGCGAAGAACACCACACGGCTGGGGTCCAGCCCCACCGCGAAGTTGGCCAGCGCCATCTCGAAGGTGCGTTTTGCCAGCAGTCTGGGGTCAAAGGCCGCCGGGTTGGTCAGCGCGTGCAGGTCCACCACGCAGTAGATGCTGCCCTTGCCGTACTGCTCGCCCAGTGCGACGTAGTTGCGCATGGCCCCGAAGTAGTTGCCGATGTGGGGCTCGCCGGTGGGCTGGATTCCAGAAAAGACGCGGGACATCACCGGGGCATTCTAGCGGCCCGGAGACGCGGCGCTATGTGGCAGCCACGCAGGACAGGACCGGCACCGCCCGTCGCCACAGGAGAGCTGTCGCCACAGGAAAACGGGCCGCCCACACAGGGGCAGCCCGTTCGGCGGGGAAAGAAGACTAGCGGGTGGCCGGTTCCGCCGTGTCGGCGGGGGCGTCGGGGTCCGGCGTGCCGGGGACGGTGCTGTCCGGCGTTTCCGGGGTCCCGGTTCCAGGCCCGGTTTCCGTGTCGGTCCCGGCGGCGGGCGCGTTCAGACCAGGCCCGGCGGCGGCCACACGCTTGGCCTGGGCGGCCAGCACCTTTTCCAGATTGTCGGTCGGCTTCAGGGTGGCCACCTGTTCGGCCAGGAAAGCCTGTCCGGCCTCGTTCTTCTTGGCGGCCAGCACCTGCGGCTCGATCTGGCTTCTCACGGCGCTCAAGGGCTGGGTCACCGCCGGCTGCAGATCGGTGACGTACAGCACCGAGAACCGCTCCCCGACTTTCACCACGTCGCTGAGGCTGCCCTCGCCCGCGTCCTTGAGGGACTTGGCGGCGAAGACGGCCGCCTCGAGTTCGGGGCTCAGCTTGCCGTCACCCGCCGTCAGTTCGCCGCGCTCGCTGACGGTGGCCCCGGCCTTGCCCGCCGCTGCCGTGAAGTCGCCGCCCTTCCAGTCGGTGCGGAAGGCCAGCGCCTGGGTGCGGTCACGGAAGCTGGCCTCGGCGACGGTGGCGCTGGCGGGGGTCTCGAACTGCGCTTTGTTCTGCGTGTAGTACGCCTGCAGGTCCGCGTCGCTGACCTTGACGTCGCGGGCGCCGTAGGCAGCCAGTCCCTGCGCGATGTCCTGGCGGGTGCCGGTCAGCGGCAGCTTCAGCCGCTCGGCCAGGGTGGGGGCGGCGTAGGTCTGGATCACACCCTGCAGCACCTGCGGCTTGAGAAGGCCGTTCACCAGGCTGGCGGCCTGCTCCGCCGGCACCTGCTCCAGCAGCGAGCTGAACTGCTGGTTGCCGACCACGCCCTCCACCACTTCCGAGTACGGAATGTCGCGGCCGGCCACGGTGGCGACGGTGGGGTTCTCGATGGTCCAGTTGGGATCGAGGTACTCGACCTTGGCATTCTTGTCCAGCTCGGTCAGCCACCGCTCGACGGCGGCGTTTTCCTTCTGGGTCTTCAGGGCGGCCAGGATGTCGGTCTTCGCGTCCTCGAAGGGCTTGGGGGCCGGGGCCAGGTACTTCTCCACCTTGACGATGTAGAACTTGCCGCCGCTGGACACCACGTCGGTCAGGCCGCCATTCGTGAGGGCAAAGGCCGCCGCGCCCACCTCGGCGGGCAGGGCGACCTGGGCCACCGGACGGGGCGCGCCGTTCTCGATGGGTCCCAGCGCCCCGCCGCGGTCCCCAAACTCGCTGCTGTTGGCCGAGGCCAGCGCCGCGAAGTCCGCGCCGCCCTTGAGTTGCGCGAGCAGCGCCTTGGCTTTGGCCTCGTCGGCCACCACGATCTGGCGCCCCTGAACGCGCGCGTCACTCTGGAAGGCCTCGGGGTTCAGGTCGTAGTACAGCCTGGCCTCGGCGTCGGTGGGGGCGGGGGCCGCCTTTTTCAGCTCCTCCACCTTGCGCTGCACGGCAAGCTGCTCGCCCACCGACTCGCGGTAGCCCGCGTCGCTCAGGCCGGCCCCCTGCAGGGCGTCGGTCCAGGCCTTGTTGTCCTGGAAGCCGTTGGCCTCGCGGACCTTGGTGACCTCGGCGTTCACGTCGCTCCGGCTGACCTTGATGTCCTGGGTGGCGGCCTTGACCAGCGCCTGCTGGATCTGGCTGGCCACCACGACGGTCTTGAAGTCGTCGCCCAGCACGCCGGTGTCGGTGGTGCTCAGGACCGGGTTGGCCCGGCGGGCCTGGTCAAGTTCCTCGGCGGTGATGGTCTGCCCGTTGACCTTCAGCGCGGGCGTGCCGCTGGCCTGATTGCCGCTGAACAGCTGCCCGATATTGGGGGTGAACTGGTAGGCCATGCCGACCACCAGAAGCAGGGCCAGCACGATCAGCATGACATTGGTGACTTTCTTTCGCTTCACTTGATCTCCTTAAATATAGGTGCTAGCGTACCCCAGACCCTGAATGCACTCGTAGCTCAGGTGGATAGAGCGTTGGCCTCCGAAGCCAAAGGCCACTGGTTCAAGTCCAGTCGAGTGCACCACCCAGCTTTTCAGTCCGGTCAAGCCACCCTGCGGGGTGGTTTTTTTGTGGACCGGGCCGCAGGGTGGGGCAACTGCCGGCAAACACACGCGCAAGAGTCTAGCATGCAAGGTTAAACGGGCGTGAAGCCGCAAAGCGCGTTGTGGAGCGTATTTCTCGTGCCCTTCATGCGGCTGGAGGCTGGCGGGCGCCCCCGGCCTGTACGCTGGGGACATGAGCGACTCCACTCCTGATCACGCGGCTGAGTTCCATGCGGCGTCCGGCGGCCTGCTGCGGCTGCTGTCTGCCCTGCCCGGCAGCTACGACGGACCACAGACCCCCGAGGCGGCTCCCTATGGTCTGGTCGGCGTGGGCGAGGGCACCCTGGCCGCGCACCTGCTGCAGGCCCTGGCGCTGCCCAGTCTGACCCGCGCGGGCACCCAGTTCGTGCTGGGCAGTCCCGACGTGGCCGCCGCCGCCACCGATTACGCCGATCTGTCCGAGGTCGCCGGAGCCACCGCGCGCCGCATCAGCACCGGGGGCCGCCCCGGCGAGATCGACGTGCTGGTGCCGGGCGGGCCGCTGTCCACCTACCACTTCGCGCAGGCGGTGGCCTACGCCAGTGGGCACGCCGACGAGGCCGCGCAGGCCGACGCCGCGCTCGCGGCTCTGGCCCTGCGCTGCGCTCCGAATGTCGAGGAGAACAACCCCGCCCGCGACCTGGCCTGGAGCCTGTGGGGGCGCACGCCGCTGCTGCTGGCCGCCAGCGACGCCGACGCCCTGCCGCACGCGTGGCAGCAGCTGCTGGCCCGCACCGGCAAGACGCTGGCCGTGCCGCTGCTGGGCGACCTGTTGCCACTGGTCAGCGGGGCCTTCGACGCCCGCCATGAGCAGGGCGACGCCAAGGTGGCCCTGATTCTGGGCGACACCGATCCCTCGCTGCTGCTGGCCCGCGAGGTGCTGGATTCGCGCATCGACGAGATCATCCACGTGCCTGCCCCGGACGGCGCGCAGGGCTACCCCGCCGCGCTGGCGCTGTGGTACTTCGGCGCGTGGGTGGCCGCGTACCTGGCCGAGCGGTACGGGGCCGAGCCTGCCGACCCTGCGGTGCTGGCCCGCGCCCAGGCCACCCTGAGCGGCGAGGGCGGCAGTGAGGACGGCGGCGACCTGCGCCTGACCGCTCCCCGCGACGACCTGCGCCGCACCCGCGTCGACGACGCCGGGCCAGACTGGGCCGATGCTAGGGATGAGGATGACGAGGACGATCTGGATGATCCCGACGACCGCGAAGAGGACTAAGCAGGGCACGTCCCGGGCAGGGCGCAGACGCCGCCCGGCGCTCCACCGCCTGAAAAACTGTTTTCCGGAGCGGGTTCACCCTTTGGCCTGAGCGCTGCTTGTGTTCCGCCGGAGCGCTATCATGCGGGATGTGCGGCTGCTGCTGCTTTCTGACATTCACGCCAACAACACCGCGCTGGCAGCGGTGCTGCTGGACGCGGCCTCACGCCGTTACGATCAGGTGTTTCACCTGGGTGACGCGCTGGGCTACGGCCCCAATCCGCGCGAGGTGCTGGACGTGCTGCGTGACCTGGACGCCGTGTGTGTCATGGGCAACCACGACCAGATGCTGCTGGAATACGTCGACGGCAAGCGGGCCACCCGCGACAGCGTGGTGTCGCTGGCGCTGCGCTGGCAGATCGAGCGCCTCTCGGAGCGCGATATCGCCTGGGTCCGCACCTGGCGCGACGGCATCGACGATCCGGACGTGGGCGCCCGCTACCGCCACGGCACGCCGGTCAGCCTGGACGACTACACCGACTCGGTGGCGGCGGCCCGCGAGGCCTTCGGGCAGTGGCAGGGCCGGCTGGGCTTCGTGGGCCACACCCACGTTCCCGCCGTGTACGCCACCCTGAACGCTCCCACCGGCGAGTGGATCAAGGGCCAGCTGTTTCACGACGGCGGCAGCTACATGGTGCCGCCCACCACCCGCGTGATTCTCAACCCCGGCAGCGTGGGCCAGCCGCGCGACGGCAACCCCAGGGCCAGCTACGGCATCTACGACACGGTCCGCTCCCAGTTTGAGGTGATTCGCGTGGCCTACGACGTCCCCCGCGCCCAGGAGGCCTCGCTGGAGGCGGGGCTGCCGCAGGTGCTCGCGGCGCGGCTGGCGGTGGGCAAATAGCGTGGGCACCGGCGCGATCATCACGGCAGGGTGCCCATGCCAGCGGCCGTGACCCTGCACGTCCCCCTGATCGAGCAGGCCGAGGCCTTTACCGGCAACGCGCTGCTGCTGACCGGCCCGGCGCGGGTGGGCAAGCTGGCGGCCGCGTGGGCCATTGCGGCGGCGCAGAACTGCCAGGGTGCGCGGGGAATGTACGGCGAGGCGTGCGGCATCTGCCGCTCGTGCCTGGCGCTGGCGGCTGACGCACACCCGGACGCGCTGCTGATTGAGCCGCGCACCACCACCGCTACCGGCAAGGCGGCGCGGCGCAAGCTGATTCCCATCGGCGCGGTGCTGCAGGGCCGCGACAAGGGACGCGAGTACGAGACGCACATCTACGAGTTTCTGGAGGTGCGCCCCACCTTCGCCCGCCGGGTGGTGATCGTGAATGGCGCGGAATATCTGGGACCGGAGGCCGCCAACGCCCTGCTCAAGCTGGTGGAGGAGCCGCCGCACGGCGCGCTGTTCCTGTTTCTCGCCGAGGACCGGCGCTCGGTGCTGCCCACCATCGTCAGCCGCAGCGCCCGCCTGGGTGTGGCCCCGCTGGCCGATCACACCCTCGAATCGGCCCTGGTCCGCGCCGGGCACACTCCGGACCCTGAACTGATCGCCTTCGCCGCTGGGCGTGCGGGCGTCCTGGGCGATCTGGACGGCGTGCGTGCCGCGCTGGCGGACGCCCGCGAGCTGGACAACTCGCTGGGCGTGGGCCTGCTGAGCGCTCTGGAGGCCGCCGAACGGTTGGAAAAACGTTTTGATCCGGCGTGGCATCCCGAAGCCCTGCGGTTCACGTGGCGTCAGCGCCCGGCCCACCAGCGTGCCCGTGCCGACACCGCCCTGGACGCCCTGCAAGGTGCGCTGGAAGCTTACGCCAGCCCCAGCCTCAGTTTCCAGGTGTTTGCCCTGGGCGTGCGCGAGGCCTTCGGCCTGAGCTGAGGTGCGTCCTGTTTGCCGTCAGCGCATAAAAAACGCAACTCCCGTCCTTCCGAAGTTGCCGCTGATGGTTCTTGATGTCTGTTTGAAGGGATGCAGGCGATGGACGCCCGCAGCGTGGGACGGTCAGTCCAGCGAGAAGTCCGTCCCTGGATGCGGGTAACGGGGCAGCACGCGGTACACGAACAGGGGAATCAGCCGGGGATCAAAGGCCATGCCCGAGTGTTGCAGCAGGTAGGCGGCGGCCTCGTCGGCCGTCCAGGCGGCGCGGTAGGGCCGGTCAGAGACCAGCGCGTCGTACACGTCGGCCACCTTGATGATGCGCGCCAGCAGGGGAATTGACTCGCCGATCAGGCCCAGCGGGTAGCCCTCGCCGTTCCAGTGCTCATGGTGGTGCAGGATGGCACCCAGAATCTCATCGTCAATCTGCGGCGCAGTCCGTGCCAGCCGGTGGCCCAGGGCCGGGTGCTGCTGAATCGTCCTGAACTCTGCGGCCGTCAGGGGGCCTGGCTTCTCGAGAATCTTGCTGCTGATGGCGGCCTTGCCAATGTCGTGGAGCAGGGCTGCCCAGACAACCTGCCGTACATCGCGCTCATCCAGAAGCAGTCCAGCGGCCTCGGCCAGCTTGAGTGCCAGGGTCATCACGCGGCGTTCGTGGCCAGCGCAGCTGCGGCCCACCACTGTGGTGGTCCAGGCATCAACTTCCTGAAGGTACGTGTCAATCAGCAGTTCATGCGTGCCAGGCGCGGCGGTCCAGGTTCCAATCTGCTGGTTGTGCCAGGGAACCCACTTGCGGTTCATTCCAGGCCAGCACAGGACAGGCGACCCATCCGGAACGAGAGGCTGTCCATACGGTTGGTCAGCAGCGAGGCGGTGGCCGGACGGACGTTTGAGACGGCGGCCTGCTGGCGCGTCTGCGTGGCAGTCTCGGTGTTGAAGGCTTCACGGACCTGCTGCATTTTGCGGGGATAAGATACGGCCATGTCAGCGACCTCAGTTCCCGATCACGCTGGACATGCCAGTGCTGGTGGCTGGAACGCGTTCGAGTCCGGCGCCGCCGACTGGAACGGCGCTGGCCGAGGTAACTGCCAGGGCGAGGGCAAGGCCGATCAGGGTGCGCAGGGTCTTTTTCATAGGGTTATCCTAAACGGTTAAGTGTGAACAAGCGTTTAAGCCGTTTGGCACAGCTCCGGGCGGACTTCGATACCGGTGATTATCACTCCGTTTTAACAGTTCTGCAGGCCCAGGATGACCTGAACGCTGAAGAAATCACCTGTCTGGGGATCTCGCTACTGCGAACCAGTCAGTTCGCAGCAGCGGAGCAGTCGCTTGAACTGGCGATGGCCCTTGGAAATGACGAGGCTGCCGTGGAATACGGCAACCTGCTGCGGGCCACCGGTGAAAACAGGAAAGCGGCGTCCCACTTTATTGACCTGCTGCCCCGGTTGGAGGGAGAACTGCTGTTCAGGGCGCTGCGCTGGTACGGCGTGACCCTGCAGCAGCTGGGCGAACCCGGCGCGGTCAAGGCCATTGAGGACGCGCGGCGCGGGTACCTCTCGCTGGGTGACAGGAAAATAGCGGCACGTCTCTCCCATACCCTGGCTTCTACCTATGTCCTTAAGGGTGAATTATCCACTGCGCTGAAGCTGCTGACCGGCGCGTTGCCCGTGCTGGAACAGGACGCGAACAGGCGTCCCCTGCTGGCGGCCATCTACACCCTGATTGACATCCAGGTCGAGGCGGGTCAGCTGGAGACGGCCGCCGAAACGATCGAGAAGGCGCAGGCCATTGCCTCGGATTTACGCGACGAGTACGTGGCTCTTCACCTGGACGCCCGCAAGGTCAACATCATGCTGATCGGGGGCGACTACGGCGGTTTTGTCGAGCAGCTTGTGGATCTGGCGGAACGCGGTGAGAAGCTCCGGGAGTTCTACATCACCGAATACGCGCTGTCGCATCTTGCCAACCACCACAGCCGGGTCGGGGAACATACCGAGGCGGTGCGCACCATTGCCCGGCTGCGCGCCCTGAATCCCGATCTGTCGCTGTACGCCCGCGTGGTTCTGGCCATGATGGCCCTGCGGCGCGGTGACAGCGCCTCGGCCCTGCGGATGCAGCTGGACGTGCGCGAGGAGGCCACGCAGCGCGGCGCGCATATCGACGCCACGCGGGCCTTGCTGCTGGCGGCGTACTGCGCGTACCGCATGAATGACCTGCCGCGCTGCACCGGTCTGCTCTCGGAGGCGCTGCTGGAACTTGCGGGCCTGCCCCGCACCCAGTCGCAGACTGTCATAGCGCCGGATCTACGGGAAATCGAGGAAATGCTGGCCTACGCCCGGCTGCAGCCAAATCTGGCCCCGCTGCTGGAAGCCGCGCTGGAGGACACCTCGGCGCTGAGCGGGACCATGCGTGACGATCTGTTTACCAGCGGCATGCGCCTGGAGATCATGACCCTGGGCCAGGAACTGGCCCTGCGCGATGGCATTCCCTGCGCCATGCGGGTGCGCGGCAGCGTGGCGGTGCTCACCTACCTGGCGCTGCATCCGCGCAGCACCCGGCAGGACGTGGTAACGCAGCTGTGGCCGGACCGCGATCCCAAGAAGGCGGCCACGTATTTCCGGCAGTGCGTGACTGACATCCGCGAGGCCATCGGCGCGGACGTGATTCTGGTCGAGGGCGCACATCAGGCCCCCGAGTACCGCCTGAGCAGCAAGGCCAGCGTCACGCTGGACAGTCAGCGGGTCTTGCAACTGGTGGCCCGCGATCAGCTGCCCGCCGCCGTGGCCGCCTACAAGGGCGAGTTCCTGCCCAGCATCCAGGAGAGCGAGTGGGCCGAGGAGCAGCGCATGACCATCCAGCGGGCGCTGGTGGGGTCACTGCGGGCCGAGTTGCGGGCCTCGCAGATCGAGCGGGGGCAGGAGCGGCGGGTGGTGCTGCTGGCGACGGCCATTCTGGGCATCGACCCCGGCGACATCGAGACCGAGGACCTGCGCCTGTCGGTGGCGCGGCAGGTGTCCAGTCCCTCGGAGATCGCGCGTTTCGAGGCCGAGCGGCACCGGCGCATGAACTGAGCGCCCTGTGCTGAGCCGTCTGCGTTGGGCTGTCTGGGCAAGCCGATGCCCCTGGCCTGAATGCTGGGTGCCGGTACGCCGGGCGCTGGCGCTCAGCCCTCGGTGGACGCGCCGGGGCGGGTGGTCCATCCGGGGGCTGGTTCGATGGTCTCTGCGGGGGCCTTGCCGGGTTCCAGACCGCTGCTGCTGGCCGTCTGCAGCGGCGTGAGGCGCATGCCCGGCGCGCACTCGATCTGGCAGGACAGCCGGGCCTGACCCAGCAGGTCCTTTTCCGTGAGCTTGTCGTACTCGGCCAGCGTCATGGCGTCGGGTTCGCCCTCCTGAAACGACACGCGGCAGGTGGTGCACCTCGCCACGCCGCCGCAGCGGTGCAGGATGTCCACGCCGCCGCGCTCCAGCGCCAGCACCAGCCGCTCGCCCGTGCGCGCCGTGAGTTCTCCGAAGCCTTCAATCTGAAGGGTGATGTCCTGGGGGGTGAGCTGGGTCATGGCCGACAGGATGGCATGCCTGGAGTCCTGTGGTGTGGCCCGCCGGAAACCCTGCGCTGCGCCCCCGCTTGACCGCTGCTGCCCTGGCCTGTAGCTCGCCCCGGCCTGTAGCTTACGGTCCATGAGCGAGCAGACGTTCCCCCAGACGCAGCGCCCCGGTGGCCTGCTGCGTGTTGCTGCGGGCCTGCCCGTGCTCCCGCCGCCCTCCGGGGTGTAGAGAGGTCTGCTGCCGGACGCGTCCCAGTGACGCCTGACCCGCCGTTTTTACATTCCTGAAGGGAGAAAAATATGCGCCTCTCAAGCCACAAATCAGCTCTCCGGCGACCCACCCAGGTCCGCGTGCCCCTGCACGACGGCCCGGTCCCGCCCCGAGGCCTTGGCCGCGTACAGGGCGGCGTCGGCACGGGCCAGCAGGCCGTTGAAGTCCTCGCCCGGACGCACGCTGCTGGAGCCGATGCTCACCGTCACCTGAAGGTGCTGCGGCCACGTCCAGGCGCGGAACTCGGCCAGCAGCTGCTGGGCGCGGATCTGGGCACGCTCCGGCGTCGTGCCCGGCATCACCACGATGAACTCCTCGCCTCCCCAGCGCCCCAGCGTGGGCGGCGACGCCCCGGCCTCGGTGGCGCAGTTCTGAAGCACCTGCCCCGCCGCCGTCAGCACCTCGTCGCCCACGCCGTGGCCGTGGTGGTCGTTGATGCGCTTGAAGTGGTCCAGGTCGATTAGAAAAATGGACCCAGTCTGTCCGCGCTCCACGTCCCTCAGCAGGGCCTCCACAGCGGGATACACCGCGTGGCGGTTGGGCAGCCGGGTCAGGGGATCGGTGAAGGCCAGCTGTCGCAGCAGTTCCTGGGTCTCGTTCTGGACGGCGTACTGGGCGCGGAACCACGACAGGCCCCAGACCAGCAGAAACACCATCACGGCATTGATCTGTACCCTCACAAGACCACCGACAGACGCTGCGGCATATGTCGTGGGCAGCAGCCACGGCAGCAGCAGGCTGAAGGGCAGGTACGTCAGGTTGAACGTGGCCGCGCGGCCCTGCGGCAGGGCCAGAAAGGCCAGGATGCAGACACACAGGACCGTCCAGTACGGTCCGCTGTTGGGATACGGTCCAGGCAGCGAGGCCCCCGTCAGACTGGCCAGGACGATGTGGACGGTGCTCGCGGCGCTCAGCACCCCGACAGAGGCAAGCTCAATGACAAGCAGGGCCCCGCCGGTCAGCAGCCACCACAGGCCCGGCACGCAGAGTGCCAGCAGCACCGGCGCGACGTACTGAAGGTACGGTTCGTTCAGGTTCATCACGCGCTGCAAGACAAGAAAGCTCAGCAGCAGCGCCATGGCGCTGCACAGCGTGCCGATGTACAGCCGGCGCCGGACTGCCCTGCCGTAAGGATCGCGGCTGGGTAGGAGGAGGCTGGCGTCCGGACTCATATGCGTCCAGCGTAGTCGGCCCGCTCTTGCTCACACCTGACAGGTGGGCATTCGTGGCGGGCCGCACGGACCCAGGCGGACCCACTGAACCTCATGCCCATTTCCCGCAGACTGGGGCCATGAGACCGCCCCCATCCCCCGTCCGCCGCCCGGAGCCCCGCACCGCGCCGGGGCGGCCGCAGCCTGGTCCCGCGCTGGGCGTGACGGCCGCGCTGATCGCCGCCATCTGGGCGCAGGAACTGATCGACCTGTTCGCCTTTGGCGGTGGCCTGGACGTCTACGGCATCGAGCCTCGTGCGCCGGGGACGTTCTGGCATGTGCTGATCGCCCCCTTCCTGCACTACGGTTTCGATCATCTGATCGCCAACACCGTGCCGCTGGCGGTGCTGGCCTTCATGAGCGCGGTGCGTGGCGTGGGCCGGTTCCTGGCGATGACATTGGTGGTGGCGGTGGTGGGCGGCGGTCTGGTGTGGCTGCTGGGGCGCGGCGGCAGCGTGCATCTGGGGGCCAGTGCGCTGATCTTCGGCTATCTGGCGTACCTGCTGGGCGTGGGCTGGTGGGAGCGCACCCCCGCCGCGATCGGCGTGGCCGTGGTGGCAGCCGCGCTGTACGGCGGCATCATCTGGGGCGTGCTGCCGGGCAATCCGGCGGTGTCCTGGGAGGCGCATCTGTTCGGTTTTCTGGCGGGCCTGCTGGCGGCGCTGCTGCTGCATGGGCGCAGGCCGCGCCGGGTGGAGGGCAGAACGTAGGGCTGTTTTGCCCCGGCCAGTAGTCCCACAGGGTCACTCAGTAGTCCCCCAGCGTCACCAGGCCGCCCGGCGTTTCCAGCACGGCATGCAACTCGGGCTGCGGGGCCTCATAGACTTCCACCTCGCCCATGAAGTTCAGGCGGTCCAGCACGGCGCGCAGGGCGTCAGGGGTGGGCGTGCCCAGGCGCAGACGGCCCAGCCGCACGCCCACATCGGTCAGGCGTTCGGGGGGCGGGGGCGTGTGCCACACGATGCGCGACGGGGCCACGCCGCCCATGGGCAGCCCGCCGTCCTCGGGCACGGTCAGCGCCCAGCGGTTCTCGCCGCGCGAGAGTTCCAGCACCTCCGGCCCCGGTTCCAGCGCCGCCAGCGCCGCCACCCAGTGAATCAGCGCGGGGCCGCCTTCCAGCCGCTTTTGCAACGCCGGCGTGTCCAGCCCGAACCAGCGCGGGCGGGACGGGGCGGGCGCGTCGGGATCGGTGGCGATGACCTCCAGGTAGCTGTCCGGCCCCAGCGACAGCAGCGCGTTGTGGGTGCCGAAGGTCCCGTGCTTGCCGCCGTCCTGCATGGGCACGTCCAGGCGGCCTTCAAGCCACGCGCGGCCCTCCTGGAGCGTGCGGGCGGCGATGACCAGATGATCCAGGGTGGCGGGCATGGGGGCCAGCATACGCAGATCGTGACCGGCAGGCTTGCAGGGGGGCCGTGACCCCGCGCACGCTGGGGTATGACTCTGCGCCGCTGGCTTGTGGGGGTGTTCCGGCGGGACACCCGGCCTCTCCCCCCGCCGCGTGACGGTCAGGATGACGGGACCGGCGTCCTGGTGCCTGCCGGGCCGCGTCCGCTGCGGGGCGGGGCACACGCGAGGCCGCCCGTGCCCGACACGGAGCAGCCCGAGCCCACCCCCTAGCGCCGCCCCCGCCGCATGCGGTCCCCTCGCGTGGCCGCGCTTCCCGTCGGTCACGGGCGGTTCGTCTTCCGGCCAGCCGGGGCAGAACGCACGCGGGAACACGTCTGCCGTGGCCCGTACTCTCTATACTCGGCGCAAACACCAGCGATCTGTCAGGGTGGCCGCAGCGGGCCACCGCCGCTTTTCTTTCCCTGTTCCGTGAAATTCTGTGGAGGCTCAACTATGCAAGGCAACATGATGGACGTTCAACTGACGGTGCCCACCATTCTGGAGCGCATTCGCGGGCAGTACAGTGCTCGCGAGGTGGTCAGCCTGCTGGCCGCGGGCCGCGACGACGCGGGCAACCCCATACCTAAAAAACACCGCACCACCTACGGCGATGTGGCAGACCGCGCCCTGCGGCTGGCGGGTGGTCTGCTGGGCCTGGGTCTGGAGCGCGGGGACCGGGTGGCAACGCTGGCGGTCAACTCGTTCCGGCACCTGGAGGCGTACCTGGGCGTGCCCAGCGCGGGGCTGGTGCTGCACACGGTCAACATCCGCCTGCACCCCGAGCAGGTGGCCTGGATCCTGAACGACGCCGAGGACCGCGTGCTGATGATCGAGAACGTCTTCGCGGCGATGATCCCGGCGCTGAAGGCCGCCTGCCCCAGGCTGGAACACATCATCGTGATGGGACCGCTGCCGCAGCAGATGCCCGGCATCCACGACTACGACACCTTCGTGATGGGCGCGGAGCCTCTGCCCCGCTATCCGCGTCTGGACGAGAACGACGCGGCGGCAATGTGCTACACCTCCGGCACCACGGGCAACCCCAAGGGCGTGATCTACACCCACCGTTCCACCGTGCTGCACTCGCTGGCCAGCGCCCCCAAGGACGCCCTGAACGTGGGTGAGGCCGACAGCGTGCTGCCCATCGTGCCGATGTTCCACGTCAACGCCTGGGGCCTGCCCTACACCTGCGCCATGTACGGCGCCAAGCAGGTCTTTGCCGGGGTCTTCAGTGACGGCCGGAGCATTGCCACGCTGCTGCAGGACGAAGGGGTGACCATCACGGCGGGCGTGCCGACCATCTGGATGGGCCTGCTGGCTGAGCTGGACCGCGCCAGGGAGGCCGGGGAGCCGTACAGTCTGGACGGCCTGGAGCGCGTGATCGTGGGCGGCAGCGCCGCGCCGGAAGCCATGATCCGCGCCTTCCAGAACCGGCATGGCCTGACCATGCTGCAGGCCTGGGGCATGACCGAAACGCACCCGCTGGGCACCGCGAGCAGCGTGCCATTCGACGTGGATCCCACCAGCGACGAGGGCTACCGGCTGCGCGCCAAGCAGGGCCGCAGCGTGCCGCTGGTCTTTCTGGAGATCGTGGATGGCAACCGCCAGCGGCTGCCGCACGACGGCAAGACCATGGGCAACCTGATCGCGCGCGGGCCGTGGATCGCCAACAGCTACTACAAGGGCGCAGGACAGGACAATTTCTTTGAACTGGACGGTGACCTGTGGTTTGACACCGGGGACATCTCCACCCTCGACGAGCGTGGGTACATGCACATCCAGGACCGCAGCAAGGACCTGATCAAGTCGGGCGGCGAGTGGATCAGCAGCGTGGACCTGGAAAACGCGATCATGGCCCACCCCGCCGTGGCGCAGTGCGCCGTGATTGCCATGGACGATCCCAAGTGGGACGAGCGCCCGCTGGCCGTGGTGGTGCCGCGTCCCGGCCAGAGCGTGACCCATCAGGAACTGCTGGACCTGCTGGAACCCAACTTCGCCAAGTTCTGGCTGCCGGACGCCACCGTGCTGACCGACAGCATTCCCATCGGCGCCACCGGCAAGTTCCTGAAGCGCGAGCTGCGTGAGGAGTACCGGGGCTACTCGGCAGGCAACTCACCGCAGCGCCCCGAGCAGCCTGAGTAAGGTTCAGCCTTACCGCGCCGCCTCTTCACTGAAGAGGCGGCGCTTTTTTGGCTGTGTGGTGCCTTCTGGCGCACGCCTGACAGGATGACGCTCTGACAAACCCTGGATAGGGCTGCCCCGGCACGGCGGGTAGTCTCGGTTTCGCCGGATCCAGCGTCAAGGCCCAGGTCAATGCCCAAAACGTAGAATCCCCCCTATGGCCGTTTCCGTTTCCGGGCAACACGTCACCTTCAGCCCCCCATCCGGCGCCGTGGCCCTGGTGGGGGACTTCACCGACTGGCGCAAGCAACCCGCGTTGCCCGTCACGGCGGGCCAGCCCCTCACACTGAGGCTGCCGCGCGGCGCGTGGGTGGAATACGCGTGGCTGGACGCGGCGGGCGAGGCCTTTGCCGATCCCGACAACCCTCAGAAGTCCCTGAATCCGTGGTGGTCCTACCCGCGTGCGGCGGTGGTGGGCGAGTACGCGCGGCACCCGCTGTGGCTGGCCCCGGAGGCGGCGCGCAAGGGAACGACTACGCGCCTGACCTGGGAGGGCAGCGTCTTCCCCGGCACCCGCCGCGCCATCGTCTACACGCCGCACGGCTACGAGGCCGGCACCCCCCTTCCGGTCTATTACGTGCAGGACGGCGTGGCCTTCTACCGCACCGGCAAGCTGGGGGACGTGATGGACCGGGCGCTGGAGGCGGGACTGGCGACGGGCGCGGCCCTGGTGTTCGTGGAACCGGGCGACCGCAGCGAGGAGTACTACCTGAATGACCGTTACCTGGATTTTCTGACCGGGGAGGTCTTTCCCCGCGTGGAGGGCGAGCTGGTCACCGTCAGCGAGCGTGGCCTGTGGGGCGCGAGCCTGGGCGGGCTGATCTCGCTGTATCTGGGCAGCCGTCACCCGGAGCTGTTCAGCCGCGTGGTCAGCCACAGCGGGGCATTCATCGCCCGGCCCGGCGCGCGGGACACGGCGGGCGTGATCGACACCACCGGGGCCGGGGAATGGCTGCTGGAGGAACTGCGCCAGACTCCGCCCACGCACCTGAAAACCAGCCTGGACACCGGCGTGCTGGAGTGGCTGACCGGGCCGAACCGCCGCATGGCGGGCCTGCTGGCCGATAGGGGGTTGCCCCACCAGTACCGCGAGTACCCCAGCGGCCACACCTGGGTGACGTGGCGCGAGGCCCTGCCCGAGGCGTTCCTGTACATGCAGGGCTGAGGCGGGGGGGGCGGTCCTCACCACCCGCCGGGATCAAGGCGGCATAGTCGCCCCATCCATGCGACACAGTTTTCTTCTCATGCTGGCACTGTCCGGCAGCGCGGGGGCGCTTACCATGACCTATCCCAGCAGCACCACCACCATCCACGAGAAAGCGGCCGACTGGGCAGGCGCGGAACTCAGGGGCGTCGGGCTCCACGCGCAGGCCCTCACCCTGGCCCCCGGCGCGGCGAGCGGCACGCTGACCTCGGCCCCGCTGACCGTGCCTGCCTTCGACGAACTGGTGCCGTCGTGGAACGCGGTCACGCCCGGCGCAGGCAGCGTCACGCTGGAGGTGCGGGCGCGGGTGGGTGCGGACTGGTCGCGCTGGTACTCCTTCGGCAGCTGGAGCAGCGCCGAGGGCCGCAGCAGCGTGAACGGGCAGAAGGACAGCGCCGGGCAGGTCCTGACCGATACGCTGCGCCTGAACACCAGGGCCACGACGTACCAGTACCGCGTGACCCTGCGCGGTCAGGGCACCACGGCCCGCCTGCTGGCCTTCGCCACCTCTGACCGGGCGCGGCAGGCGGCGGGCCTGGGGGCGGCCAGCGACCGGGCCGCCTGGGGCAAGGTCCTTGACGTGCCGCAGCGCTCGCAGATGATCTACCCGGACGGCGGCGAGGTGTGGTGCAGCCCCACCAGCGTCTCGATGATTCTGGCGGCGCGGGGCATCGACGTCACGGTGCCGCAGGCGGCGAAGGCCACCTATGACCGCGCCTACGACGGCACCGGCAACTGGTCCTTCAACGCCGCCTACGCCGGAGCGCTGGGGCAGCGTGCCTACGTGACCCGGCTGCCCAGTCTGGCCGCCGCCGAGAAGTTCACGGCTGCGGGCGTGCCGCTGGCCGTCAGCCTGGGCTGGAAGAAGGGCGAACTGCCCGGCGCGGCCCTTCCCACCAGCAGCGGCCACCTGATGGTCCTGATCGGCTTCGACAAGGCCGGCAATCCCGTCCTGAACGATCCCGCGGCACCCAGCAACGACACCGTGCGCCGCACCTATCCGCGCGCCGCCTTCGAGCGGCTGTGGCTGTCGCACAGTGGGGGCCTGAGCTACGTGATCGGGGAGTAGCGGGAACGGCGGCTCGTCCGTGGCCCAGCGTCCGGGTCGTCCAGGGGCGACGCCCTCCCACCCTCTTGACGGCCTGACCGGGCCAGGGACCGAACATGACCGAAACGGACGCCATCGCTCTGGCCGACACGCCCCGCACCCGCGCCAGCCTCGCCGCCGATCTCCGCGCCCTGGGTGTGGGGGCCGGTGACGTCCTGATGGTTCACGTCAGCCTGAGCCGCCTGGGCTGGGTGGCCGGCGGTACGGTGGCCGTGATCCAGGCGCTTCAGGACGCCGTGACGCCCATGGGAACGATCGTCATGCCCACCTTTACGATGCACCTGACCGATCCGGCCGGCTGGCGGCGGCCGGCTGTACCGCCGTCCTGGTGGGACACCATTCGCGCCGAGATGCCCGCCTTTGACCCGGCACTGACGCCCTCGCGCGGGGTGGGCCGCGTCGCCGAACTGCTCAGAACGTGGCCCGGGGCCAGGCGCAGCAATCACCCTCACAGTTCTTTTGCCGCGTGGGGCCGCCAGGCCGAATTCATCACGGCGGACCATCCCCTGACGTTCTCGCTGGGGGACGGCTCCCCCCTGGCCCGCGTGTATGACCTGGACGGGCGGGTGCTGCTGCTGGGCACGCAGAACAACACCAGCCTGCACCTGGCGGAGGTCCGGGCCGGGAAGCAGCCCACCGTGCCTTTCAGCGGCCCCGTCCTGCTGGACGGTCAGCCGACGTGGGTGACCTTCGACGAGTGCGATTACGCTGAGGACGCCTTCCCGCCCGTCAAGGCCGCCTTTGAGGCCAGCGGCGCGGTGACGGTGGGAAAGGTCGGCTCGGCCACCGCGAAACTGATGGCCCAGCGGGCGCTGGTTGATTTTGCCGTGCAGTGGTGGACGGCTGACGCTCCCGGTTGACGTTCTGAGTGCAGGCGCTGGAGCATAGGACACTGGGCCGGAGGTCCGGCGACGGAGCGAGCCGCCCCTTCCCGCCCCGCGCTCAGGGCTGTCGACTCTACAAATGGGGTCCGCGTTTTCACCGTCAGAAGGCAGGTTCACTGGTGGCCTGAACGCGTGGCCACCTGCCCTACACTGCCCCCACGCATGGACTTTCCCACCACCTGCCCCACCTGTGGCCGCGAGAACCGCGCCGAGTACGCCGACAGCAGCGTGCATGACCTGACCTGTGTGCGCTGCGGGGCGCATTATTGCGTGCTGGTGCGCAAGCAGAAGTTCGAGGTGCTGTTTGACCTGGGCACCCGCGCCCTGATGGACGGCTACGCCCGCGAGGCCGTGGCGAGCTTCGCGGCGGCGCTGGAACGCTTTTTCGAGTTCTACGTGCGTGCGTACGCGCTGGAGCGGGCCTCGGACACGGCGGCGGATTTTGGGGCGGCGACGGCGGCATTGACGGGCACCTGGCGGCACGTTGCCAGCCAGTCCGAGCGGCAGCTGGGCATGTTCGCGCTGGCCTACCTGCTCCGGCAGGGCCGGGAGCCGGATTTTCTGACGTCCACGGCGCTGGGTGCGGACTTTCGCAACCGCGTGATCCACCGGGGCGAGTTGCCCGTCCGCGCCGACGTGGAGACCTACGCCGCGCAGGTCTTCGCCCTGATCGACCGCCTGCTGACCGAGCTGGGCGACGGCGCCAAGCAGGCCGAACTAGCCCAGGAACAGGCGTTTGCCCTGCATATCGCTGCGCTGCCGGACGGCGTGACCGCCGTGTTCGAGGAGCATCCGGGCATGTTCCGCGCCCGCCGTTTCGGCACCCTGGCCCCGATGCCCAAGCCGGGCAAGACTGCCGCGCACCCCACCCCCGCCAGCGGCATGAACAGCGCCCGTGCGTACCAGCAGGCCCAGCAGCAGGCGCTGTTTCAGCGGGCGCTGGCCGAGCGGGGGGCACTGCTCAAGGGGTTCAAGGGCGGATAGGGGGGCGGCGCGTCCGGCCCCCACAGGGTTGGACGGCCTGACCCCCGCCCCCTACACTGCCGCATGCAGTCTGAAAGGGACCGACAGGGGGACCGGCGCCGTCTGGTACGGGTGGCGCGTGGGGAAGAGGCGGGCGATCTGCTGGTGCGCGGCGCACAGGTGGTTCAGCCGGCCACGCGCGAGATTTTCGAGGCCGATGTGCTGATCGCGGGTGGCCGGGTGGCGGCGCTGGGCGGCGCAGGCATGGGCTTCGAGGCCACACGGGTGATCGAGGCGCACGGCGCGTTCCTGGCCCCCGGCTTCATCGACGGCCACATTCACATCGAGTCCAGCCTGCTGACCCCGGCGGGCTTCGCGCGGGCGGTGCTGCCGCGCGGCACGACCGGTGTGGTGGCCGAGCCGCACGAGGTGGTCAACGTGCTGGGCGTGCGCGGCCTGGAATGGATGCTGGAGGCCGGGGCCACCTCGGGCCTGCGGGTCTGGGCTTCAGCGCCGTCGTGCGTGCCGGCCAGCGAATTCGAGGACGGCGGCGCACAGGTCACGGCGGCAGACACCGCCCGGATGCTGCGCGTGCCCGGCGTGCTGGGGCTGGCCGAGATGATGAACTACCCCGGCGTTCTGGGCGGGGACGCGGCCGTGTGGGCCATTCTGGAGGCGGGCCGCGCAGCAGGCGGGCGTCTGGACGGCCACGCCGCCGGGATGCGGGGCCGGGACCTGATGGCCTACGCGGCGGCGGGCCTGCACTCGGATCACGAGGCCGCCACCCCGCAGGAAGCCCGCGAGCGCCTGCGCGCGGGCCTGTGGCTGATGGTGCGTGAGGGCTCGGCGGCCCGCAATCTGGAGGCCCTGCTGCCGGTGCTGCGGGAGCGCCCGCGCCGCGCCATGCTGGTCAGCGACGACGTGAGCGTGGACGAACTTCTGGAACTGGGCCACCTGGACCGCCTGCTGCGGGCGTGCGTGGCGGGCGGGCTGCATCCGGCGGACGCCATCGCCCTCGTGACCTGCAACCCGGCGGAGTACTGGGGCCTGCACAGCTCCGGTCTGATCGCCCCCGGCCACCACGCCGACATGGTGTTGCTGCGCGACCTGCAGGGCTTCGAGGTGCTGGACACCTTCGTGGGTGGTGCGGAGGCCCGGCCCGGCGAGGTCACCCCACCGCTGGGTGGCGGCGGCGTGAACCTGGGGGCCGACTGGGACAGCGCGACGTTCGATGTGCCCGCCCACTGGCCGGTGATGCAGGTGTGCCCGGACCAGATCACCACCGGCCGGGGGGCACCGGGTAGCGGCGAGGCGCGGCTGGTGGTGGCGGACCGTTACGGGCGCGGCCACCGGGCGGCGTGCTGGACCTCCGGCACCGGCATGGGTCAGCGGGGCACGCTGGGCCTGAGCATCCTGCACGACGCCCACAACGCCGCGTTCCTGGGCGGCAGCGACGAGGACGTGCGGGCGGCGGGCCGCGCCCTGCGCGACATCGGCGGCGGCGCGGTGGTGGTGGTGGACGGCGCGGTCCAGGCCAGCCTGCCCCTGCCCTACGCGGGCCTGATGACCGACCTGCCCCCCCAGCAGGCCGCCGCCCGCCTGAACGAGGTCACTGCCGCCGCCCGCGCCCTGGGCTGCACCCTGCCCTACCCGGTGACCACCCTCAGCTTCCTGGGCCTGAGCGTGATCCCATCGCTGAAACTGACCCCACGCGGCCTGCTGGACGTGGAAGCGTGGCACCTGCTGGAGCGATAACCGGGCGCCTCAACCGCCGCGTCAAGGCGGTGCCGGTGGAGATCGTAGACAGGAAAGAGCCGCCCGGACTTTCTTCAGGCGGCTCTCGTTTCCCGGCGGCTTTACGCCCGCTGCTTGCCCTTCAGCGCCCCGTGCTCCTGCAGGTACTCGGCGATCTGCACAGCATTCAGCGCCGCGCCCTTCAGCAGCTGGTCCCCCGCCACGAACAGGTCGATGCCGCCGTCAAAGACCAGCGACTCGCGGATGCGGCCCACCTCCACGTCGTACTTGCCGCTGGCGGTCAGGGGCATCGGGTACAGCTGGCCCTGCGGGTCGTCGCGCACTTCCACCCCGGCGGAGCGGGACAGCAGCTCGCGCACCGCTTCCGGGGTGGCGGGGCGCTCCAGTTCCAGCGTGATGGCCTCGCTGTGCGTCCGCAGCGTGGGAATGCGGACGGCGGTGCAGCTGATCTTCAGCGACTCGTCCCCGATGATCTTGCGGGTTTCCCAGACCACCTTCATCTCTTCCTTGGTGTAGCCGTTGTCCTGAAAGGCGTCGATGTGCGGGATGACGTTGAAGGGGATGGGATGGGCGAACACGTCGTTGGTGGCGTCCTTGCCGTGCAGCACCATGTGGGTCTGCTCCAGCAGCTCGTCCATGCCCTTCTGGCCCGCGCCGCTGGTGGCCTGGTAGGTAGAGACAATCATGCGTTTCACCCCGTACTCACGGTGGATCGGGGCAACGGCCAGCACGGCGACGGCGGTGGTGCAGTTGGGGTTGGCGATGATGCCCTGGTGCTGCAGCGCGGCCTCGCCGTTCACTTCTGGCACCACCAGCGGCACTTTCGGGTCATAGCGGAAAGCGCTGGAGTTGTCGATCACCACCGCGCCGCCCGCCACCCACGCGGCGGCCTTCCCCTTGCTGATCGCGCCGCCGGCCGAGGCCAGGATCACGTCGGCGTCAATGGCCCCCTCGGGGGTGGCCTGCACGGTCAGCTCGCGCCCCTTGAAGGTCAGGGTGCTGCCCGCCGAACGCGGCGAGGCGAAGAGAAGCAGCTCGTCAAATTGCAGACTGCTTTTTTCCAGCACGCTCATCAGCTCGTGTCCGACGGCTCCGGTGGCTCCCACAATCGCTACGCGCATACTTGATCTCCTTCAAGAAAAAATCCGCCACGCGGTCTGCGGGCGGCGGTGATTACACAGGCCGCCGCTATCAGGCAATCGTCGTGAGGGCAGCGCGGCTCATGGACGCAGGGTAGAGGCTGCCGGGGGGTGGGTCAAGCGGGCGGGCTAGCCCAGGCCCCGGCAGCCAATCACTTCTTCTTGCGCAGGAAACCCAGCCACCCGGCCCTTTCCGGGCGCGGTCCTGGGGCAAAATCCTCCATCTTGATCTCGGCTTCCGGGTGGGGGGCGGCTTCCCAGCCCAGCGGCGTGGCGATCAAGCCGCCGAAGCGGCCAGCGGCGTAGACCGCGTGTTCACGCTCCTGGGTCTCGGTGATGGCGCGGGGGTCCGCCATACTCTGCAACATGGCCTGAAGGCTGTCGTCGTCGCAGGCCCAGCAGCCCTGCGAGAAGGTGGCTTCCTTGCCGTAAATCCTGATCCTGACGGGCATCTGTGTTCTCCGGTGGGGGCGTGGATTGTAAGACCCGCGCAGAATAGCGCGGCTGCCCGCACGTCTCGGCAACTCAGCGAACCTTCTCGCCCAGCCGGGACTCCTTGCCCGCCGTCAGCCGCCCGATGTTGGAGCGGTGCTGCCAGACCAGCAGCGCGGCCAGAAACCCGATCACCAGCATCAGCCAGACCGGCCGGCCCAGCGCCACCACCAGAAGAATGGCCGTGATGGCGCCCAGAATGCTGCCTGCGCTGACGAAACGGGTCAGCCACATGGCGGCCACCCCCAGCACGAAGGCCCCTGCCCCCACCACCGGGTCCAGCGCCGCAATGGTGCCGAAGCTGGTGGCCACGCCCTTGCCCCCCCGGAAGCCCAGGAACGGGCTGAAGTTGTGTCCGATCACCGCGGCCACCCCGCACAGGCCCACCCACTCCGGCGGCAGCCCCAGCGCCCGCGCCAGCCACACCACCAGCGCGCCTTTCAGGATGTCGAACAGGGCCACCAGAAATGCCGGACCCTTGCCCAGCGAGCGCAGCACGTTGGTGGCGCCGCTGTTGCCGCTGCCCACCTTGCGGATGTCCACGCCACGCGACCGTGCCAGCCAGGACGCCGCTGGAATGGACCCGATCACGTAGGAGACCAGCACCGCCGAGAGCGCAAGCAGAAGGGTGGACACAGTCACGCCCCCGATTGTAGGCCCCAACCCCTGTGGAATGAACGGCCGGAACGTTGCGCCGGGTCTGGCGGTGGGCCGATTCTGAAAATCTGTCCGGGTCAACGGACCCGCCGTTTGATTTTCGCCTCCCCACCCGCTACTCTGCTGTGCGCCTGCCCGCACGGCCGAGCATGTTGGAACGGTGTCCGAGTGGTTGAAGGAGCACGCCTGGAAAGCGTGTATAGGGGCAACCCTATCGAGGGTTCGAATCCCTCTCGTTCCGCCAGAGTGAACACAATGCGTCCTGAATGGAGAATCTCCGTTCAGGGCGTTTTCAATTCTGCTAGGCGGTGCTGTTCACGTGGGGGAAGTCGGGGCGTGGGGGTGAATCTGTCGACCCGGGCCGGAAGCGGGATGTGCTAGAAGAACCCTCATGGGCCATCCCTTTCCCGGTTTAGAGCCGCTGATCCCCGCCGACGCCGTGCTGGAAAAACTTGCGGACGGCACGGCCTGGGGCGAGGGGCCGGTGTGTCTGGACGACGGCGCGGTGCTGTGGAGCGACATTCCCGGCAACCGCGTGCTGCGCTGGCATCCTCAGGAAGGGCTGGGGGTGGCACTCCAGCCCTCGGAGTTCCACAACGGCCACACGCGTGACGGGGCCGGGCGCCTGTACGCCTGCTCGCATGGCGAACGCGCGGTGCTGCGCTCCGACGACGGCGGGCGGGGCTGGCACGCCATTGCCACCCACCACGACGGCAGGCGGCTGAACAGTCCCAACGACGTCATCGTGGCCCGCGACGGCGGCGTATGGTTCACGGACCCGCCCTACGGGCTGATCCAGTCCAAGGAGGGCCACGGCGGTGAGCAGCAGCAGGATGGGTGCTGGGTCTACCGTCTGGACCCCCACACCGGGGAGGTGCAGGCGAAGGTCCGCGACATGCGCTGGCCCAACGGACTGGCCTTCAGCCCCGACGAGACCACGTTGTACGTCACCGACACCAGCCGCACCCACGATCCGGCGGGCCACCACCACATCCGTGCCTATCCGGTGTCCGGCCACACGGTGGGGGAGGGGCGCGTGTTCGCTGTTGTCGCCCCTGGGATGCCCGACGGGATCCGCCTCGACGAACACGGCCACCTGTGGAGCAGCAGCGGCAGCGGCGTGCAGGTGTTTGCCCCAGACGGCCGCCGGCTGGGCGAGGTGCCGGTGCCGGAGACCATCACCAATCTGACCTTCAGCCACCTGGAACCGGTCCTCTACCTCACGGGCAGCAGCAGCCTGTACCGGCTGTCGGTATCGGTGCGGGGAGCGCGGTTCTAGCGGGCGTTCCCAACCCTGCCCGCGTGTGGGAGTCGGGCCAGGTCTAGCCCGCCGCTCAGAATCTCTAAACGTGCCCTCACCCACCGGAGCGGTCGGGGGGCGCAGACTGCCAGGTATGCTGGACAACATTCTAAACAGCGTCAAGCGCGGGGCCGAGCGTGTGCAGCGCCGGGGCGAGGAAGTGGCCCAGGTGGCCCGCCTGCGCCTGGAAACCTTTCAGCTGGGCCGCGAACTGGAAGGCCACTTTGCCCGTCTGGGCCGCGCGTATCACGCGGGGGCCGAGAAGGACACCCTGGGCGGGATTCAGGACGAGATCCGCCGAGTGGAGCAGGAAATCAGTGCCCGCGAACGCCTGATCAGCGAGCTGGACGAGGAGCCAAAGCCGGACGGCGAGATGACCGTGTACTCGCCCGACGGCACGGCGCAGCAGGACCCCAGGCAACAGGACACCGTGCAGCAGCCTGCCGCTTCCGCGGCCTCACCCGTCCAGCCGAACAACCGCCCCAACTTCATCGGGGCCGCTCCGGTGGGTGCCACCGAGCCCAACATCGGCGCCGCCGTCCCCCACCCCAATCAGGAGGGTTCCACCATGACTAATCCCCGTCCCGACAAGGAGCGTCTGGAGCAGCAGCGCGGCGAGATCAACCTGAACCAGACGGACCGCAGCCACCACGACGCCTCGCAGGGAGACTACACGTCACCCGATCCCACGGTGCAGCATGCCGACGAGCTGCTGGAGCCGGGCGACAGCACCGCCGGCGTTGCCCTGGAAGCCGAGCGCGATAAGGTCTTTCGCCACGACAACATGGTAGAGGAAGGCAAACGCGCCAGCGAGAATCCCGATCCGTTGGATCTGTAGAGACAAGTTCCGGAAGGGGAGACTGAAGAGCCTCCCCACTGGGCTCAGTCCTGGGCGCGCACGAAGTTCGGTGCGCGTTTTTCCTTGAAGGCCGTCACGCCCTCCTGGTGTTCCCAGTGGTCCCCGGCCAGCTGCTGCAGGGCCGCCTCCTGGTCCAGCGCCTCGTCCAGCGTGCCCGTCACGGCGGCGTTCAGCGCCTGCTTGGTCAGTTTCAGGGCGTTGGCGGGGCGCTGCGCGAGGCGTTCGGCGTAGGCCTGAACGTCGTCCGCAAAGGTGTCGTCGGCAAAAACGTGCTCGCACAGGCCCATCTTCAGGGCGGCGTCGGCCCCCACCTGTTCGGCCAGGGCCATCAGCTCGAAGGCGCGGTTGTAACCCACCAGGCGCGGCAGGAACCAGGTGCTGCCCGAATCGGGCACCAGCGCAATGTTGGAAAACACCTCGATCAGGCGTGCGGACTGCGCCCACAGCCGGATGTCCCCGGCCAGTGCCAGACTCGCGCCCGCGCCCGCCGCCACCCCGTTGACCGCGCTGATCACCGGCTTATCCAGGGTGCGAATGGTGCGGATCAGCGGGTTGTAGGTGGCGTTCAGGTGCTCGGTGAACGTCATATCACGGCCCGAGACGTCGCCCAGGTCCTGCCCGGCGCAGAAACCCCGACCCGCGCCGGTGATAACCACCACCCGCACCTCTGCGTCGGCCCCGGCCCGCTTCAGCTCGGCGGTCAGGGTCAGCAGCAGGTCGTCGTTGGCGGCGTTCAGCCGGTCCGGGCGGTTGAGGGTCAGGGTGCAGACGCCTGCACGGGTCCGCGAGAGAATCACGTTGTCCTGGGTCATGGCCCCAGCCTAGCGTCCATTTCGCTACACTCGCGTGAATGAGTGATGCCCCCGCCTCTGCCCCCACCGGCCTGCCCACCGTGCTGGCGCTGGACGTGAGCAAATCGCGGATCGGGTTTGCGGTCAACGCCGGGCGGCTGGCCTTCGGGCGCGGCAGCGTGGACCGCAAGCGCCTGCCGCTGGACCTGAAGGCCGTTCGCCTGAAGGTCCACGAAACCGGGGCAGGGCTGCTGCTGCTGGGGCTGCCGCTGCGAACGGACGGCCTGCACAGCCCCTCGGCGGACCGGGTGCGGGCTTTCGGCAGGATTCTGCTGGAACAGGGCTACACGGTGGCCTACCAGGATGAACGGTTCACCACCCGCCGCGCCCGTGAACTGGGCGCCAGCGACGAGGACGAGGCGGCGGCAGTGCAGATTCTGGAGCTGTACCTGATGGGCAGGGCCGATTCCGCTTGAGTTGATTTCCGCGCTGTGTATCTGGACCAGTGGCAGGCGGATGGAGAGCCCCCACATTCAGGGGGGAGGGCAACCCTGATCGGGTAATGGTTTTGGCAGGGTGCGGGCGGCAGACTGGAAGCATGTCGCAACATCGTCCCGCCGCCGCCAGGAAGTCACCGCACGCCCGAGTGACCGGCCCAGCCCACGCCAGTGGAGACTGGGCCACTCAGGGCGCCACGATGATCATCGTTGTTCTGTTTACGCTGTTGCTGCTGGCCGGCATTCTGGCCGCCACCCTGCAGTTGGGGCTGAGCAGCCGACAGAACACCGGAGACCAGGCCTCGACGCTTGTCGCGCAGTACGCGGCAGAGTCGAACATCAGCGCGGTACGCAGCAGGTTCCGGGACTATCAGAATCTGCTGACCACCAACTGGACCGACTCGAGCGGCACCACGGTCACGAACCTCCAGATGGTGTGGGGAACCCTGCCGTCAATGGTAGAGGCCGATGCCAAGGCCTTCTGCGGTCAGTCTGGAGTCAGTAATCCCTGGAAGCCCGCCAGCGACTTTGCAACGCCACGTGAGCAAAAGGATGCGGAGCTTTTTCCAGCAGCTGTGGAATGTGTGGCCGTGGCCGCGCCCACCGCGAATTCGTACAGCATTATGGCCGACGCTGTGACACCAGCAGCCTATACCCAGTTGCCTGCTTCGGAGCGTCCACCGGTGGGGGCCAGCCGTGCTCAGATCCAGAACTGGTGGCTAACCAACATGACTAATGTCTCTCTGGGGGACATCAAATATGATATTCGTCCCCTTCGGGTGGTCAAACTCACGGCCAGCCGCTACAGGTTCTATATGGGGGTCACCAGCGTATCTGTGAAAGGTGATGTCGATGGGGCCAGACGCTTTTTATCTGCGAACAGAACTACCAACGGCGATTGGTGGTTTGAAATAACCATTCCCAACCCATTCGAAAATGTCTTGTTCATCAATGAATGGCGTTCCGACGATGGCGGATTTTATAATGATGTCATTGATGGCGACCTGTTTACTAACCAGAAAGTGAGGATGCTCTTCGGTGTCAATAAAGCGGTATTTAAAGGCAAGGTGAGAAGTGTTGGATGTACAAGTTTTCCATCGACGTCTGCTCCATTGGGATCGGACTGTGAGAAGAAAGATGGAGCGGGATTCTATGGGGAATATAAGACGCTAATCAAGCCCGCCACAGCTGCCGTTTCTTCTGGTATTGACGCGATAAACGCCGATCTCAGGAAGAAGATGGAAACTCAGGGTACGAAGTTCGATGCAACCGGACCTAAAGATGTCAGTTTTACAGAAAGCTATCAGCGTCTCCCTGTAAACAATAATGACCAGCGGGATACAGCTATCGCGGGCGGCTTGGTCCTTGGGGAAAACGAGGCTGGAGTTGAAATGCTGGCTGGAGATGTCAATGGCAATCCATTGGCAGAGTACGATGTCGATAAGTCTGCCTGGAAAGAACCCACGCCCACTTATCAGTACATTCGTATTAAAACAAAGGATGATTCCAAAAGATACAATACCTCGACTTGGCTTGAGGTTGATGAAAAGATTTATAAAGATTGGCCTACTGAATTCAGGAATTCATTTAACTCTACGGGATTGCCTCCTTACTACGTCCGTCCAAAAATTGTCGATAATACTCGGGAGTATAGATTCGGCAGCGATAATATTTTATATATGAAGAGCGGGAGCAGCTGGCTGCCAACTGGTAAAACTTTTAATGGTGTTATCTATAGCGACAAGGACGTGGCCGTTTCGGGGCCTTTCAGAAAGGAGACCAGCACGTCGGCGGATGTAAGCAAAATGCCGCCTGCTCTGGCCTCATTCGCCAGAATCAACGTGACAGGTAGTGACAAGATAACCCTGAATACTGATCTAACCATGTCCAATACACCCTGTGACAACGCCAATTCTCAGAAGGGGTGTCCAAAGGCTGGAAGCCTGGAGCCAACCAATGCTCTGGTTATTTTCACGCCCAACAAAGATATTACGATGAGCACACTGACTCAGAGTGAAGCAACCTACCATGCTGCAATCATGGCAAGCCAGGGAACATTCGATGTCGAAGACTACGATAAGCGGAGGGTTCAGGGGTCCCGGCATGTGATTGGTAGCGTTGTGGAAGATCGCTATGGACTCAACGGTGTGGCGCAACTGTCAAGCGGAAAAGTGATCTTGACGCGTGGCTATGGTGATGATTTCTCATTCGACAACAGATTGCGAAAAGATATCCTTCCCGCTTCTCCTATTGTGCAGATCTGGGGCGGGGCAGACGCCCTGAATACCCAGAAGCGACTGACAAATCTCACCTGGAAACAGGTCAACTCGGGAAGCTTCTGATGAGCCGTCAAGGATTTACCCTGATCGAGATTCTGGTTGTTGTGGCCATTATTGGCATCCTCATGGGCATCTTCGGCTTGAGTCTCATCCGCAGCATCCGCACCGCAGAGCTGCGCGAGGCCGCCACACAGGTGGCCACCGACTTCCGGCGTGCCCGCTCACAGGCGCAGCGGGGCAGCGCGGACGTTGTGCTTGTCTTGCCTGGCACGGGCGGAAGCCAGCTCTACAAGGTCGATACTGTGCAGAAGGTCTTGCCGAACGGGATCCAGGTGATCTGCAAGACGACCTGTGGCAGTGGAACAACGACCAATGTGACCTATCAGGCCCCCTACGGGGAGCTGGGGGCGGGGGCGACGGGAAGCGTCTACACCGTCAAAAGTCCCGTGAGCGGAATCAACGATCTCGAGATCAGGATTGTCGGTGTGACCGGAAAGGTCATTCTGACCAAGGCGGGATCCTGAATGACAGATGCGGCAAACTCAACCCGACAGCGGAGTAGGGCTGTGGAACAGGGCTTCACCATCATCGAGATTCTCGTGGCCATTGCCCTGCTGGGAATTCTGGCAGCAGTATTGATGGCCACCCTGACAGGCAGCCTGAACCTCAATCGTCAGAGTCAACGCCAACTCGACACGGCCACCCGTGCCCAGCAAGTGTTGGAGAGCATTCGGGGAGCGTGGGCCGATACGTCGGCGGGGGTCATCTCATCGAACTATGAACGGGCCTGCGCGCCGTCATCCACCGTTGCCCTCAACGGCCTGAGTGCCACGTACATTAACCTCAACTCCAGGGCACAGCCGATCAACGCCAGCGGCGCAGTCATCAGCGCTCCCAGCGGGACGAATGTCATCATCACGGCGAATTGTTCGGCCCAGCCCCTTGTCCAGATGACGGGCGGTACACCGTACCCTATGCGCCGCCTGATCGTCAGCTCAAACACCGGCGCGCAGGATATTGTCCTGACCCTTGATGTGCTGAGGCCCCAATGAAACAGCTGACACAGGCAGGATTCACCCTGCTGGAACTGCTGATTGGCATGGCCCTGATGGGCCTCGTGCTGACAGTCCTCCTGAACATTTTTACCCAGGGCACTCAAGTGTCCACGCAGTCCAGCAGCCGCGCCGAGATGCAACAGGAAATGTTGAATGCCCAGCAGCTCATTGCTGGAAAACTGAAAGAAGCCTGGTACATCTATCCACCTGGACTGACCATAAACATGACAGGCACCTCGCTGACCCAGAGGCCTGCGGGTGGCAACACTTGGGTGGTGGGTACTGATCCTGTTCTGGCGATGGTCCTGCCGCCCAGGAACGCTACCCTGAGTTGCGCTACGACCACCTCAACCAGTACGAGCGGCCCAGATGGCTGTTACCGCTTCCTGGCCTACTATCCGGTCAAACGCTCCGTATGGGTCCTGGGCACGGGCACAGGCAGCTGGAGGAACCCAGGATCGGATGACACCAATGGGGAAACCTGGATTCTGGCCGAGTACCGGGGCACCATCGCCCCTGGTGCCGGAGGATCGGTCCCCACCACGCCTCCCAGTGTGCCGACCGGCAACAGCGCCAACATTCTCTCTGACTACATTGCTCCGACCACCGCCACGACAGGCTTTACGACCACCTCACCCATCAATAACACCTACACCATGTTTACCTATGTGGCGGCGGACGGCACAGCGGCCACGGCCAGCAAACCGGTCACTGGCGTGACCCTTAATCTGGCCACCACTCGCAAGGTTGCTGGCACCACCCTGCGCCTGCCCAGCGCCTCCGGCACGTACACCATCTCGGTCTATCCCACCAACCTGGGCAAAGTCGCCTCCAACTGAGCGCCGTTCACCAGTTCTGAGCCTTCACGCCTGCCCTTGCGTGGAGGCCCTACACTTCTTCCATGCTCGTTTCCGACCGCGTCCAGGCCCTGCTTTCGCGTGAGCGCACGCTGCTCTCGGACCTTCAGGCCTTTCTGGAAACCCAGGGGGCGCCGCCCGAAGTGATCGAGCACGCCCGCACGGCGGCCCGCTCCCTGGATGAAACGTTCCTGCTGGTGGTGGTGGGCGAATTCAACGCGGGCAAGAGCAGTTTTGTCAACGCCCTGCTGGGCGCACAGGTGCTGCCCGAGGGCGTCACGCCCACCACCGACCGCATCTACGTGCTGGTGCATGGCGAGAAGGCCGGGCAGATGCAGGCCACCCGCGATCCCTTTGTCAGCCGCCTGACCTACCCGCTGCCCAGCCTGGAAGGCGTGGCGCTGGTGGATACCCCCGGCACCAACGCGATCATCCGCCAGCATCAGGCGTTGACTGAGGGCTTCTTGCCCCGCGCCGATCTGGTGCTGTTTCTGACCAGCAGTGACCGCCCCTTCACCGAGTCCGAGCGTCAGTTCCTGAGCCTGGCCGCCCGCTGGGGCCGCAGCGTGATCATGGTGGTCAACAAGGCCGATCTGCTGGAAACCCAGGAGCAGAAGGCACAGGTGCGCGAGTTTGTGGAAACCGGGGCGCGCGGCGTGCTGGGCCTGACGCCGCCGGTCCTGCTGATCAGCGCGCGGGCCGAGCAGCGCGGCGGTGATCCTGGGTTCCACGCGCTGCGCGAGGTGCTGAAGATGCGCCTGTCCGAAACCGAGCGCACCCGCCTCAAGCTGCAAAACCCGCTGGGCACGGCGGCGGAACTGCTGTCAGGCGAGATCACCCGTGCCGAGGCGGCGCGCCAGACCCTCGCGGAAGACCTGAGCATCCTGCGCGATCTGGAAGGCCAGCGTGAGCATCACCGCGTCACCATGCTGGGCGAACTCGACGGCCAGCTTAACCGGGTGGCCCGGCTGCTTTCCGAGTTCGAGACACGCGCCGACCGCTTTATCGACGACAAATTGCGCTTCGGCAACATCCGGGGTCTGCTGAACAGCCGCCAGCTGGAAGAACAGTTCCGTGCCGAGGCGGTGGCGGACCTGCCCGGCGCGATTGACCGTCAGTTCGGCAGCATGATTGACCGCTTTGTGGAGGCCAACCTGCACTTCTGGGAGGACGTGCAGGCCTTTCTGATCCGCCGTCAGCCGTCCAACGAGGTGGCCCGCACCCGCTTTGCCTATGACCGGGGCGCCCTGCTGGAAAGCATTGCCGGCAGCGCCCACGATCATCTGGAGAACGTGACCGAGAACGAGCTGGCCCGTCAGCTGGCCCGCGACGCGGAGGACGCGATGAAGGGGGCGGTGGGCGGTCTGGCCGGTGGGCTGGGCATCGGGGCGGGCATCGGGGCCCTGATCGGCGCGTCGGCGCTGGACTTCACGGGCGGCATCTTGGCGGGCCTGACCCTGGGGAGCCTGGGGCTGTTCGTGCTGCCCAACAAGCGGTTGCAGGCCCACCGGCAGCTGCGGACCAAGATAGAGGGCCTGCGCTCCGCCCTTGAAACCATTGTCCGCCGCGAGTACGAGCGTGAGCAGGAGCGCGCCGACGCTCGCCTGCGCGACGCTATCAGCCCCTACACCCGCTTCACGGAGCAGGAGGGCGTAAGGCTGGAACACGCCAAGGTGCGGGCCGCGGGGCTGGGTGCCCAGCTGGAGGCCCTGAAGGAAGAGGTCGGGGCGCTGGATTGAGGCCACGCCCGCACTTCCCCGAACAGGCCGGGGTGTGCTAGAGTCGCAAGGCTTGTCGGATTTCGTCCGGCGTGGTGTCAGGCCCCCTGCTGCTAGAGGGTGGGGCCAGCGCAGGCCCCCGGTCACAGCAAAAATCCGACGCGGATCTAAGGAGAAACCAACATGGCGAAAGTATGCGAAGTATGCGGAAAGGGACCGATTGTCGTGAACTCGGTCATCCGCCGGGGTAAGGCCCGTGCGGCAGGCGGCGTGGGCCGCAAGGTCACCGGCGTGAGCAAGCGGGTTCAGAAGCCCAACCTCCAGCCCCTGACAGTTACCCGTGCGGGCACCAGCCTGCGCCTGCGGGTCTGCTCCAAGTGCCGCAAGAGCCTGACCTGAACTAGTTCAGATCCATCAAGAGCGCGCCCCCTTCCAAACCGGGAGGGGGCGCTTTTCGTTGTGTTGCAAGTTTTCTATGGACACAGGTCTCAATAACCCAGGCTCAGGGCTTCCGGTTCACCTCGTGATCGTCCGACGCGCGGCCCGGGGCCTTCGGTTTGCGGTCCATCACGAAGCTGCCGATCAGCAGGGCAATGGTGCCCACCACCACGCAACTGTCCGCAATGTTAAAGATGGGAAAGTCGCCCTGCCCGATGGCGCGGGTGACGGCACTCAGCGGCGGCGCGTGAATCATGTCCGTGACCTTGCCGAAACGCAGTCCATCAATGGCATTGCCGATGGCCCCCGCTGAGATCAGGGCGAGCACCACGCTCAGAAAGCGGTGCTGCGGACGCAGGAACAGATACACCAGGATGCCCAGCCCCACCAGCATCCGGCCCAGGGCCAGCGGAGCGGCAGAACCGCTGAACATGCTCCAGGCCGCGCCGGTGTTGAAGGTCAGCACCCATTCCAGTAGCCCTGGAACGACCACGCGGGGCGGCGCGCCCTCTTGCAGGTTCGCCAGCGCCCAGGCTTTGAGCGCCTGGTCCGCAAAGATCAGCACGGCGGCAATCAGCAGCGGAAGCCAGAGAGAAGAACGGGAAGCGCGGTCGGTCAACGTCGGCACGCTGCGCAGTATATGGAGCGCGGCCGGGCAGAATCGGCGGGAACGGTGAGAGCAGAAGAAGGAAATGAAAGGCGCACTTCACCCGCCGGCCACCTTCTGCCTGGTGACGGCAGGCCACAATAGTCGGCATGGCAAACGTTGAATCTTTTGATCTGGACCACACCAAAGTCAGGGCGCCCTACGTGCGGCTGGCTGGAGTCAAGACCACCCCGCGTGGCGACAGCATCAGCAAGTACGATTTGCGGCTGCTTCAGCCCAATGCCGGGGCCATTGAACCTGCCGCCATTCATACCCTCGAACACCTGCTGGCCGGTTACCTGCGCGACCACCTCGACGGCATCGTGGACGTCTCGCCGATGGGCTGCCGCACCGGCATGTACATGGCCGTGATCGGCGAACCCGACGAGCAGGGCGTTCTGAAAGCCTTCGAGGCAGCTCTTAAGGACACCGCAGCGCACCGCCAACCTATCCCTGGAGTCAGCGAACTCGAGTGCGGTAACTTCCGTGACCACGATCTGGAAGCGGCCCGCAAACATGCCCAGGACGCACTGGCACAGGGTTTACAGGTCCAGGAGACGGTGTTGCTGGACCGCTCCTGAGCGGCGTATCGAACAGGGGGGTTGACAGTTTCACGAATGCCCTGTATCTTTTCTGAGCCTCGAGAGAGGCGGGCAGCATGACAAGTGAAGCGTGAAAGAG
>NZ_BMOL01000022.1 GCF_014647055.1 Deinococcus aerolatus
ACAGCCGGACCTCCTCACCCAGCACACCCTCTTCCACTGGTGGCCTCTATCAACCAACTAATCGGAGCCCGTATTAAACCCGAACTCCGCCCCAGGCCCGGTTTTCCTGGTCACTTCTGCTGTCGGTAACGTGGCCAGAGCCGAGCCGTTAATTTCGCGCCCCGAAGAATTTCACAAAGTGGTAGGATGAACAGCGCACCATTAAAGTTCTAACGTCCACGCACGTGCGGGAGAACCCCGCCGTTAAGCCGACTTATTAAGCAGATTTTGACAGCAGTAGGCACCGACTTGCTTGTCGGTATCAACGACGCGGCGCGGCCGGAGCCATCAGGATGCGAGTGTGGGTGAGTGACGCGGTGGGAAAGCTGTTCCAGCGTCAGACAGCCCTGGAGGGATGATGTTGACTTTGCACGTGTTGGGTCACGTCCATGTCAGTCGCGGGCCGCAATCTTTGCCGCTGTCCAGCAAGGCGGCCGCGCTGCTCACCTATCTGGCCCTTGAGGGGCGGCCGCACCACCGTGAGCATCTGGCCGGCCTACTGTGGGACACCTCCGATGCCCTGCGTAACCTGCGGGTGGAACTGGCCCGGCTTAAGGGCCGGGGCATTGACCCTTTTCCCGCGCGTCAGCCGATGCTGTCGCTAGGCTGCGCCACCGACCTGGACAGCTGGCTGGCCATCCCGCAGCCCACACAGGAACGTGACCTGCTGGGATGGCTCGCGCCACTGCGCGGCCCGGCACTGAGCGGTCTGGAGGACCTGGGCAGCTCAGCGTTCCGCGGCTGGGTGGACCAGCAGCGGCAGGCGATTCATGACCGCGTCGAGGAGCGGTTGCAGCTCACGTACTCGCGGCTGGAGGAGCAGGGGTTGTCGGCCAGTGCCGAACTGGTGCGTGCCCGCGCCGATCTGATGGGGCTGGCCCTCAGCGCCCGTCCAGCGTCCGCCCCCCCGGCGGCCCTGACCTTCCGGTGGCCGGCACAGGAAGAACAGTTGCGGCAGGTGCTGGCCCGGGCGGGGCGCAGCCCACAGCTGGTGCTGTTGCAGGGCCACAGCGAAACCCGGCGGGCCCTGCTGGAACGGATGGTTCAGAACACGTCCTGGTCAGCGGTGCAGCTGCGGGCCAGCACCCGGCAGCCGCTGTTGCTGGCGGCGCTGGCGCAGCACCTCTGGCAGTTCGTGCCGGTTGATCAGCGCGCGCAGACCCATCTCCCCCACGGCCAGAATCCCGAAACGGATCTGATTGAACTGGGACAGGTGATGGTGGCCCTGGGAAGGCCCCTGATGATCGCCCTGCACGACGTGGCCTATCCGGGCCAGTGGCCCGACTGGCTTGAGCCCATGCTGAGCTTCCTGTTGGACCTGCCGTTGCCGCTGGTGCTGGTGCTGAGTACCACCTGGCCAGCCCTGGCGTCCGGCCTGCGTCCAGCACTCAGTCAGCTGGTTGGACCGAGACTGCACACGGTGACGCTCCCTCCCCTGAGTGTGCATGACCTGATGCGCTCCCTGGAGGCCCAGGGATCAGCCGGGCTGGCCGGGACGCAACGTGCCCGCGCCACGCGCGTGGTGCAGTGTTCAGAGGGCCTTCCTGTATATGTCCGGGCGCTGCTGGGCGAGAAGGACACGCCCCTTCAACACGACGCCCGGGTGCCGCGGCAGGTCAGTGACTGGCTGTTGGCAGATCTGGCCGGCGTGTCCATACTGGAGCGCGAGCGGCTGGCCCGATTGGCACAGGTATACGGGCGTTTTGACGTGGTCCTGGCCAGCACCCTGCTGGGCGAGTGCGCCCCGGCAACCCTGGGTGTGGGCCTCCAAGCCGGTCTGCTGGCGCCGGCAGGCACGGCCGAGGACCTGACGCTGCCACACCTGGATTACCGCAGCAGCGACGCCGAGAACCACCTGATCTTTGCCAGCGACGTGGTTCGCAGTGCTCTGGCGGCCACCCTGCCGGCCACTGAACGCCACGCTCTGCGGGCCACGCTCGCGGCCGTGTTGGTGTCCAGCCAGCCTGCACTGGGCCTGGTCTACGCCACCCGCGCTGCGCTGCCAGAGTTGGTGCAAACGGCGCGACGCGCGCTGCCCCCCCGTTCAGCGGCCTGTGACCGGCGGGCCAGCGCGGCTCCCGCGACGCCCGCGGAGGAACCGCCTGGGCGTGCGCACCCCCGCCATGAGGTGCGCACGCCCAACGGCTACCGGGTGGGGCTGGACAGCTGTTTTCTGGAGGTAATGCGCCGGGGCCCGCCGGGCTCCCCCCCGCTGCTGACCCTGCGGCTGCCGGGGCACGGCACTGGCCGCTGGACGCTGACCGCGCGGGTGGATGTGGCCGACAGCGCCCCGCAGCACGCCGCGTTTCCGGTGCCGTTCGTGCTGGGGGTGCGCGCCGGGACGGGACCACGCGTGATCTACACCGTCGGCCCGGTGCTGGACCAACCTGCTGACAGCGATCATCAGCATTTCGGTGGGGTGGTGCCGCTGGGGCAGTGGTTTTCACTGAGCGGTCAGGGAGGCAGTGGCCCACTGGAACTCAGCGTCCGCGCCGGCGACATTGCCCTGACCGTGGGGGCGCTGCGCTGGGGAGAGCACAGTCTGCATGACCTGTGCCTGAATACCTTTCTGGGCACACCCGTCCATGGGAGCGGTGACTAATCGCCCCGGTGTGGGTGGGGTAGGCTTGCCCGGCTGGTGTCCCGTATCCCACGCCCTATTGCCCTGGAGGACTTCCCATGATCACCGTAATGAACCGCATCGCCGTCAGTCCCGAGTACGCCGGGCAGTTTGAAGAACGTTTCCGTGAGCGTGCCCGTCTGGTCGATGGAATGCCGGGGTTTGTCAGCAATCAGGTGCTGCGGCCGGTGAATCCCAGCGATCCCTACGTCGTGCTGACCCTGTGGGAGAGCCGCGCGGCCTTTGAAGCCTGGACCAGTTCCGACGCCTTCGTCCAGGGGCACGCCCGCTCCGGCTCGCTGCCGGCGGAGGCGTTCAGCGGCCCCAATAAGCTTGAGATCCACGAGGTCTTTCAGGACTCCAGCCGTCCCGATCTGACGCCCGAGCCGCGCGGGACCCAGTTCAGCCCACACTGACGGTGGCCTGGGCCGGGGGGCATGGTTGTGAGTGCTGTGCCGTGGGGGCCGTTCTAGCGCCGCCCCCGCCGGTTACCACGCTGGAACGCGGCCAGTCGCGCCGGTGACACCTCGCCGGCCTGCACGGCCGCCTGCACCGCACAGCCGGGTTCGGTGGTGTGGGTGCATTTGCGGAACCGGCACTGCGCGGCCAGCGCCTCAAGTTCCCCGAAATCGGCGGTGTCCGCGTCCCAGACGGTGATGTCGCGCAGGCCCGGATTGTCGATCAGCAGGCCGCCGCCGGGCACCAGATACAGCGTGCGGCTGGTTGTGGTGTGCCGGCCCTGCTGGTCACTCTCCCGCACCTCCCCGGTGGGCGCGGCGAGGCGGCCCAGCAGGGCATTGGTCAGCGTCGACTTGCCCACGCCGGACGACCCGATCAGCGCCAGCGTGACCCCCTCCTGCAGCAGGGCCCGCACCCCCTCCAGTCCCTCGCCACCCTCGGCATGGGTGACAAGAATCTCCAGGTCCGGTCCCAGGCCGCGCAGCCCCCCAACCCACCAGTCCGTGTCGGCGTGCAGGTCGGCCTTGTTCAGCACCAGAACCGGGCGCGCCCCGCTGTGCTGCACGGCCTGAACGTAGCGTTCCAGCCGCTCCAGATCAAAGTCCGCGTCGGGTGCCGTGACGATCAGGACAAGATCGACGTTGGCGGCGATGACCTGCTGGCGCACCGCCTGCGCCCGCCGGGTGTCCTCGGCCGCGCCCAGCGCACGGGCAAAAGTGGTGCGCCGGGGCAGCACGCCCAGCAGCCGGCCGGCTCCCTCCGGCACCGGTTCCAGCACGCACCAGTCGCCAATGGCGGGCGTGAGCGCTCCGGCGTGGCGCTGGCTGCCGGCCAGCCGCGCCTCCTGTTCCCCGTGAAGGCCGCGCACCTGAAACGTCTGGCGCTGGACCCCGACGACCCGCACCGGCGTCACCTGTTCACGTTCCCCGGCCGGCAATGCGGCGCGGAACCCCTGGTAGGCGTCCTCGAAATCGGGACCCCAGCCCAGCGCGTCTAACCCGGACGGCAAAATGGCCTCCAGCATTCGGCCCGTCCGGACGGCGGGCGCGGCACAGCACGGTTGTTGGTCAACATGTTCATCTCCACGGCAGAGGGGTGGGTGGGCACGCTGCCCTTCTGGCCCGCCCCTACCCACGCAGACTACCCGCCGGCGCGGGCAGGGGCGTGATGCGGGTGACGGTGGGGCCAGCCGGGGGAGGGCCAGCCAGTCAGAGGCAGCACAACAGGCACGTCCCACCAACGGGACGCGCCTGTTGCCGGGGACCCGGGCAGCTACACCCCCAGGTACGCGCTCCTGACCCGGTCATCTGTCATCAGTTCCTGCTGGGTGCCCTGCAGGGTCAGCACGCCGCTTTCCATCACGTAGCCCCGGTGCGCGATGTCCAGGGCGGCGTAGGCGTTCTGCTCGGCCAGCAGCACGCTGACCCCGGCCTCGTTGACGCGCCCGATGGCGGCGAAGACCTGCTCCACCACCATCGGCGCGAGGCCCAGGCTGGGTTCGTCCAGCAGCAGCAGTTCGGGGCGGGCCATCAATGAGCGGGCAATCGCCACCATCTGCTGCTGCCCGCCCGACAGACTGCCGGCAGGGGCGTGTCGCTTGCCCACCAGATCGGGAAACAGGGTGTAGACGCGCTCCAGCTCACGGGCGGTGCCCGCCGCGTCCTTGCGGTGGACAAACGCGCCCAGCCGTAGGTTCTTCTCCACACTCAGTTCGGGAAACAGCAGGCGGCCCTCGGGACACTGCGCGACGCCGTGCGCCACGTTGTGTTCGGGCTTGCCGCCGGTCAGGGACGTGGTCTTCCAGGTGGCCGTGCCGCCGCTGGGGCGCTGCAGGCCCGACAGGGTGCGGAACAGCGTGCTCTTGCCCGCGCCGTTTGCCCCCAGCAGCACCACGATCTCGCCGGGGTTGACGGTCAGGGAAATCGCGTGCAGGGCCGTGAAATGGCCGTAGTTAACGCTCAGATCGCGAACTTCAAGCATGGTTGGAATCCTTGGTCAACGGAACAGCCGCCGGGTCAGGGGCGTTCCCAGCAGTGCTCTGCCCCATCTGGCCGCCGTGGGCGTGGCTGCCCAGGTACGCCTCGATCACGGCAGGATCGCGGCTGACCTGGGCGGGCGGCCCCTCGGCGATCTTCTGGCCGTGGTGCATCACCAGAATCTCGTCGGCCAGGCCCATCACCAGGCTCATCTTGTGTTCCACCAGCGCCACGCTCAGGCCGCCCTTGACGAGGTCGCGGATCAGGGCCATCAGGTTGACGGTTTCCTCGGGGTTCATCCCGGCGGCGGGTTCATCCAGCAGCAGCAGTTTGGGGTCGCTGGACAGGGCCATCGCTATCCCGACGCGCTTCTGTCCCTCCTGCGTCAGCGCCCCGGCGGGCAGGTGCGCCTGTGCGGCCAGCCCCACCCGTTCCAGCGCGGCCATGCCTCCGGCGCGGCTTTCTGCCTCATCGCGGCGCTCGCGTCCGGTGCGCAGCAGGGCGTCCCACAGGCCAGCGCGGGTGCGGACGCGGTGGCCGATCATGGCGTTGTCCAGCACGCTCAGTTCCTTGTAGATGGTGGTGGTCTGGAAGGTGCGGGCAATGCCGCGCGCCACCACGTCGTGCGTGGGCAGGCGCGTGATGTTCTGGCCCAGAAAGTGAATGCTGCCGGTGGTCGGCTGATAGAAGCCCGAGATCAGGTTGAAAAACGTGCTCTTGCCCGCCCCGTTCGGCCCGATGATGGCGGTGATCTTGCCGGCCTCGATGCTGGCCGTTACGTCCTGCACGGCGTGGTTGCCGCCGAAGCGGATGCCCAGCCCCTTAACTTCCAGCATTCCGGGCCTCCTTCTTAGGCGTGGCCGGCACGCGCCGCGCCGTGAAGCGGCTCCACAGCCCCACCAGTCCCTGCGGCGCGAACATGACCAGCAGCACCAGCAGCGGTCCGAAGACGATGTACTGGTAATCCTGTAACCCCTTGAGGTTCTGCGCCAGGGTGTACATCAGCGCCGGTCCCAGCAGCGGCCCGGCCAGCGTGCCCAGGCCGCCCACCAGCAGGTACAGCAGGATGGTGAAGGTCTGGATTGGCCCGGTGGCCGCCGAACCCAGGAAGCCCAGGGACGTGGCGTACAGTCCGCCCGCGAAGCCCGCGATGGCGGTGGACAGCATCATGGCCCGCAGCTTGTGCGAGTACACGTCAATGCCCGCGCTGCGGGCCAGATCGTCGCCGCCGCGAATGGCGACCAGCGACCGCCCGAACACGCTGCCGCGCGCCCGCGCCACCGCGATCACGGTCAGGGCCAGACTGACCAGGGCCAGGTAGTAAAAGCCCCCGGACAGCTTGAGACCCACGCTGTTGGCCAGCGCCTCCAGTCCGGCAGGCGGCTGAATGCCGTTCAGGCCGTCATTGCCGCCGGTCAGCGCGTCCCACTTGTTGATCACCAGCATGATGATCACGCCCACGCCCAGCGTGAAGATGGCAAACGTATCGCCCTTGGTGCGGAAGGCCACCAGCCCCAGCAGCAACCCGGCCAGCGCCGTGATCACCACGGCCACCGGCCACGCCAGCCAGAAGCTCCAGCCCATCTTGAGCGTCAGGATGCCGACGGCGTACGCGCCGATGCCAAAAAAGCCCGCATGTGCCAGCGGCAACTGCCCGGTGTAGCCCAGCAGCACGTTCAGGCCGTAGGCCAGAATCGCGTAGATCATGATGTTCACGCCGATGTCCAGCACGTACCCCGATGGGCTGAACAGGGGCACCAGTGCGGCCAGAATGAAGACCGCGACCCACCACATCCAGGCTTTCATGTGCCCCTCTTGAACAGGCCCTGAGGCCGGATCGCCAGCACCAGCACCAGCATGGCGAACCCGATCACGTCGGCAAAGTCCAGGCTGATGTACGCGCCGCCGAAGGTCTCAGCGAACGACAGCAGGAACGCGCCCACGATGGCGCCCGGCACGCTGCCCATGCCGCCCAGGATGATGATGGCGAAGACCTTGAGGTTCATGACCTCGCCCATGCTGGGGCTGACCAGCAGCGTCGGGGCAATCAAGGCCGCCGCCGCCGCCGCCAGCAACCCGGAGATGGCAAAGGTCAGGGCGCCCACCCGGTTGGTGTTGATGCCCACCAGACGTGCGCCCTCGCGGTTCTGCGACATGGCCTCGATGGTAGCCCCGGTCAGGGTGCGCTTCAGGAAGTAGTTCAGGCCCACCACCACCACCACGCTCGCGGCGATGATGATCAGGCGCTGCCAGGTGATGATCACGCCTCCGATGTCGACGATGCCGTTGATGGGTGCGGGAATCTGCTTGAAGTCCGGCCCCCAGATCAGCTGCACGGCGGCCTCCAAGAAGAACAGCACGCCAATCGCCGCAATCATGGGGGACACGTGCGGCGCGTCCCTGAGCGGGTAAAAGATCACCCGTTCCATCAGGGCGGCCAGCAGCGCCACCCCGACGGCGGCCAGCAGCAGCGACGGCACGTAGCCGATGCCCAGCCCGGTCAGCGAGGCGTAGGTCAGGTACGCGCCCAGCATGTACAGCCCGCCGTGCGCGAAGTTGGGCACGCGCATCACGCCGTACACCAGCGTGAGGCCCAGCGCCACCAGGGCGTAGACCCCGCCCAGGGCCAGGGCATTGAAGAGTTGTTGCAGGAAAGTGATCAAGCGGGAATCCTCCAGAAGGCAGGGGTAAGGGACGGGGGGCTTCACGGAGAAGCAGCTCAAACGGTTGAGTGGAGGCCGGAAGCCAAGGACACGGAAGACTGGGGGGCCTGGACAGTGGCTGGAGGCTGGGGTGGGGGCGGCGGCGTTGCGGTGAGGGCCGCGCACTTCCAGGTCAGGCAACCGGCCCAGGGGGTCAGCTCAGGCAATCAAAACGCGCCCCGCATAAATGCGTCGGGGCGCGGGCAGCGGGGCGGCACTCGGGCAGAACCTGAGCGCCGCCCCACCCGCTTTACTTGAATACCTTGGTGACGCGCAGCTTGGTGTACTTGCCGTCCTTGACGCTGGCAATGATGAACTCGGCGTCGGCGTGGCCGTCGGGCGTGACGCCCAGCATCTTGTAGATGGTCTTGCTCTGGGGGAGTGCCTTGGCGGCGGCGTCCAGCTTGGCCTTGATCTTGATGGGGTCCTCGGTGGTCCCGGCCAGTTCCATGGCCTTGGCCAGCACGTTGACGCCCATGTAGTTCAGGGCCGCTTCACTGGTGGGAATCTTCTTGTAGGCGCGCTGGTACTGGGCCACGAAGACCTGGGTTCCAGCGAACTCCTTGGTGGGCAGCACGCCCACCGAGCCGTTCAGGTAGGAGACCGGAACGATCTGGTCCATCTGCTCGAACTTGGCCTGATCCATCACGATGAAGCCGCCCTTGAAGCCCTGCTCACGTGCGGCCTTGATCACCAGTGCGGTGGGCTGGCTGGGGCCGCCGACGAACAGCACGTCGGGTTTCTCGGACAGGGCCTTGGTCACGGCGGCGCTGTAGTCCACGGTGGTGCCGTAATCAACGCCGTTGTTGCTGCCCACGGTGCCGCCCTGCTTCTGCCACTCGCCGGTCACGGCCTCGCCCCACTGCTTGCCGTAGGCGCTGGTGGTGCCCACCATGCCCAGCTTCTTGCCGAACGCTTTCATCTGGGTGCTCACGAAGGGTTGCAGGTAGTTGTCGTAGCGCGGCGGCAGCATGAAGGTCAGCGGGTTCTTGGCTTCCAGAATCTTGGGTTCGCTGGAGTAGGCCACCAGCAGGAACGCAGGATCACGGGCGGTCATCGGCTGCACAGTCAGGATTCCCCCGGCGTGCGGCACAAAAATCACGTTAATGCCCTGTGAGGTCAGGCGCTTGACGTTGGTGGCCGTCTCGTTGGGCAGATAGCGGTCATCCAGGCTGACCAGCTTGAAGGTGACCTTCTCGCCGTTCACGGTCACGCCGCCCGCCTTGTTGATGTCGTTGATGCCCATCTCGATGCCACTCTGGACATCCTTGCCGTAGAAGGCCGCGCCGCCCGACAGGGGGCCGGAATAGCCGATGTTAACGACCTTATCGGCAAAGGCGGAACCGGCCAGGGTCAGAACGAGGGCAGGGAACAGAAGTCTGGTCTTCATGGGTGAACCTCCGAGATCCAGGCGCATGGGACGGAGTAGAACCGTTCCCGAACACGCTGAACGCAGTACAAGTTGTGCGTGCCGACATGCTGTCACGGGTGGGCGGGGGTGTCAAATGCCTTGCCCCCAATTGATGAAGTTCTCAGGCGAAAGGTCAGGCTGAACGCCGGGCCAAGGCGCCGTGAAGCAGCGACTAGACTTGCGGACAATGACTGATCCCGTCTCTGTTCCACCTGCCGCTCCGGTGGCCCCGGCCCCGCGCAGCCGCGCCCGCATGCTGGAACTGGTGTTTCCCAAGGACACCAATTATCTGGGCACGGCCTTTGGAGGCTGGGTGCTGTCCCTGATGGACAAGGCCGCCAGCGTCGCGGCAGTGCGCCACGGGGGGGGCAACGTGGTCACCGCCCGCATGGACGGCGTGGACTTCCGGGTGCCGATCCGGGTGGGGGACGCGGTAGCGCTGGATGCCCAGGTGGTGCGGGTGGGCCGCACCAGCATGACCGTGCGGGTGGACGTGTACCGCGAGACCATGAGCACCGGGGAGCAGGAACTGGCGACCACCGGCATGTTCGTCTTTGTGGCCGTGGGCGAAGACGGACGGCCCTATCCGGTGCCGCCGCTGCCGGCCGGGCAGACCACCGCCAGCGCCCAGCCTGACCCGGAGGCCCGCCCCTGAGCGTCACCCGGCACGGCCGGAAGAGGCCGGGCGTTTTGCGAGCACCCATATCTCCCATATCTTAAGAAAGCTTGTGAATTTCTCATCGTTTACATGATGCGCCGTAAGGCGGGCGACACAGCCGCCTGACTAAGCTCGGGATATATGACGGCTTCCTCTCATCACCCTGCGGTCCTGATCGTGGACGACAGCCCCGGCGTCTTGCTGTCCATGCACCGACTGCTCTCGCCCCATGTCAGCGTGAAGATGGCAAGCAGCGCCCACGCCGCGCTGGAAGTCCTGACCCCCGACACTGCGCTGGTCCTGAGTGACGTACGGATGCCGGGCATGGACGGCCTGGAACTGGCCCGGCTGCTGCGCGAGGACCACCCGGACCTGGCGGTGGTGCTGATGAGCGGCACGGTCGAGGACAGCCTGCGCCAGCAGGCCCGCGCGCTGGGCGTGCTGGACGTGATGCGCAAGCCCATCAACTCTGAACGGGTGCTGTCGTCGCTGTGCGGCTGGCTGAACGGCGAACCGGAGGAGACGGCCCCCGTTTCCCTGGGGGGTGCGGACCTGGACCTGCTGCCCAGTACCCCGGTCCTGCAGGCGCCAGAGCTGACGTTTCAGGCCGCGCAGGCCTGCGTGGCGGGCGTCAATCTGCTGCCCGGCGTGCTGTCGTCGTGCGTGTTTGGCGAACAGGGCGAGCTGATCACGGGCTCGGCACAGTTGCCCGCGCAGCTCGGGGCCTACCTGGGCTTCCTGTGCAGCACCTCGGCGTCGCTCAGCGCGCATCTGGGCGGTGCCCTCCCCATGCAGGCCGCGCAGATTGAGTTCGGGGACCGGGTGCTGGTGGTGTGCCCCTTCGGCACTGGCGTCATGACTGCCCTGGTCCACGACACCCCGGCGGCCAGCGGCGTCAAGTCCTGGATGCGGGCGCGGGCCATTGGCCTGAACCACCATCTTCTGCATTAAAAATCAGCTCCTGGGAGCGACTCTCCAGATGTGACAGGCGCGATTCCAGTGCCGTGTCCTGCGTGCTGCACGGCTGGGTGTCGGCGTCGCTTGACCCCCCCTCTGTGGGCCTGCTAGATTGTGTATAGCTATGCGAAAAAATCGCATAACAATACAAAAATGCCAACCCTGACTTCCCGACGCTGAAACCACCGCCTGACCCGATTTGTGGGGATGGGCGGCGCTGTCACGCACCGGGATTTTGCGTTGCTCACCCGTTCTAGGAGACAATCAGCCCATGACAGACCCCAACACCACCGACACTGGCAGCCGTGAAAAAATTGTCCTCGCCTACAGCGGGGGGCTGGACACCAGCATCATCCTCAAGTGGCTCCAGACCGAGCGCAACTACGACGTGGTGTGCTTCACCGCCGATCTGGGCCAGGGCGACGAGGTGGAAGAGGCTCGCGTCAAGGCGCTGAATACGGGTGCGGTGGCCGCCTACGCGCTGGACCTGCGCGAGGAATTCGTGCGCGACTACGTGTTCCCGATGTTCCGCTCCTCGGCGCTGTACGAGGGCTATTACCTGCTGGGCACCAGCATTGCCCGCCCGCTGATTGCCAAGAAGATGGTGGAAATCGCCGAGAAAGAAGGCGCGGTGGCCGTGTCCCACGGCGCGACAGGCAAGGGCAACGATCAGGTGCGCTTCGAGATGACCGCCTACGCCCTGAACCCCGATATTGTGACGGTGGCTCCGTGGCGTGACTGGGACTTCCAGGGCCGCGCCGATCTGGAAACTTTTGCCCATGAGCACGGCATTCCGGTTCCCACCACCAAGAAAGACCCCTGGAGCACCGACGCCAACATGCTGCACATCTCCTACGAGGGCGGCATTCTGGAAGACCCTTGGACCGAGCCGCCCGCGCACATGTTCAAGCTGACGGTTTCCCCTGAAGACGCCCCCAACGAGGCGCAGTACGTGGAAGTGGAGTTCGTGAACGGCGATCCGGTCAGCATTGACGGCCAGAAGCTCTCGCCCGCCGACCTGCTTCAGAGGGCCAACGAGATCGGCGGCCAGCACGGCATCGGGCGCATCGATCTGGTGGAGAACCGTTTCGTGGGCATGAAGTCGCGCGGCGTGTACGAGACCCCCGGCGGCACGCTGCTGTACCACGCCCGCCGCGCCGTGGAAAGCCTGACCCTGGACCGGGAAGTGCTGCACCAGCGCGACGCCCTGGGCGTCAAGTACGCCGAACTGGTCTATAACGGCTTCTGGTTTGCCCCCGAGCGCGAGGCGTTGCAGGTTTATATCGATCACGTCGCGCAGAGCGTGACCGGCACCGCCCGCCTGAAGCTGTACAAGGGCAACTGCGACGTGGTGGGCCGCAAGGCGCCGCAGAGCCTGTACGACAAGGATCTGGTGTCCTTCGAGGCCGGCGGCGACTACAACCAGCACGACGCTGGGGCCTTTATTAAGCTCAATGCCCTGCGAATGCGGGTGCAGGCGCGGGTTCAGGCCAGGGCCGGGCAGAAGGACACGGCGAAGGTCTGACGGTGACCCTGCCCCCCGGCCTCACCCTGCGCCCCGCCACCGTGGCCGACGCCCAGACCATCCAGGCCCAGCGTGACGCCATGTTCACCGACATGGGCAGTGATGTGGCGCGGGTGCGGGCGAGTTCGGCTCCCAGTTTGGCGTGGCTGCGCGGCGCGCTGACCGACGGCGCATATTCCGGCATCCTGATCGAGATGGACGGGAAAGTCGTGGCTGGGGCAGGTGTGTCCTGGCAGATGCTGCCGCCCAGTCCGCGCACCCTGCCCACGTTGCGGGCCTACATCCAGAATGTCTACGTGGCCCCAGAGCAGCGGGGACAGGGACTGGCCCGGCAGCTGATGGAGATTCTGCTGGCCGAGTGCCGGGCACGCGGGGTGGAGCAGGTCAGCCTGCACGCCTCGGACGCGGGAAGGCCCACCTACGTCAAGCTGGGTTTCGTTCCTACCAACGAGATGCGTCTGACGCTGGAACCGTCGTGATTCGTCCCGTCACCCGTGAGGACCTTCCCGCCTTTCACGCCGTGATGATGGCCGCTGGCATGGATTCCCGCTCAAGCTGGAACCGCACGACGCTGGAGGGGCTGGAGGCCTCGTTATTCGCCCCCGATTCAGGCGGCTTCGTCGCCATGAAGAGAGGAGAGGTCTGCGGCTGCGTCGGTTTTCGGCCGGATGGGTCAGACACGCTGACGCTGAATAAACTCGCCACCCTTCCCCACGCACGCGGCCAGGGCATCGGCGCGGTGCTGGTGCGGGCGGTAGAGGAACGGGCCGCCCAACGCGAATATGGGCGCGTGCTGCTGGCCGTCTCGCAATTCAATCTGGAAGTCGTTCCGTTTTACGAGCGGCTGGGGTACATGCAGAGCGATGAACTTTACACGTTCGCCAGTCCATGGAGTCCGGGGCCGGTGGTGCTGGTGAAAGCTGTTCAGACCTGTGTTCAAAAGGCTATGACATGACCGATACAAAAGCTAAGAAACTCTGGGGAGGCCGCTTCGCCGAGGCCACCGACAGCCTCGTGGAACTGTTCAACGCCTCCGTGTCGTTCGATCAGCGCCTGTACGAGCAGGACATTCGCGGTTCGCTGGCGCACGTTGCCATGCTGGGACAGGTGGACATCCTGACCGCCGGGGAAGTCACCCAGATCACAGACGGCCTGAACGCCGTACTGGACGAGATTCGCGCCGGAGACTTCGAGTGGCGGCTGGACCGCGAAGACGTACACATGAACATCGAGGCCGCGTTGCGTGACCGGATTGGCCCGGTGGCGGGCAAACTGCACACCGCCCGCAGCCGCAACGATCAGGTGGCGGTGGACTTCCGTCTGTTCACCAAGGAGGCGGCGCTGGATCTGGCCGCCCAGACGCGTGCCTTGCGTGCCGTGATGGTCTCGGAGGCCGAGCGGGCGCTAGAGGCGGGCATCATCCTGCCTGGCTACACCCACCTTCAGGTGGCGCAGCCCATCCTGCTGGCCCACTGGTTCATGGCCTACGCCGCCATGCTGGAGCGAGACGAGGGCCGGTTTCTGGACGCCGCTGCCCGCATGGACGAGTCGCCGCTGGGCAGCTCGGCGCTGGCCGGGACGCCGTGGCCGATTGACCGCCACACGGTGTCCACCGCGCTGGGGTTCGCCCGGCCCACTGCCAATTCGCTGGACGGCGTGGGCAGCCGGGACTTTGCGCTGGAGTTCCTGAGCGCCTGCGCGATTCTCTCGGCCCATCTCTCACGCCTGAGCGAAGAATTGATCTTGTACTCCACCTTTGAGTTCGGTTTCCTGACCCTGCCCGATTCGCACACCACCGGCAGCAGCATCATGCCGCAGAAGAAAAACCCCGATGTGTCCGAACTGGCACGCGGCAAGGCGGGGCGCGTGTTCGGCAACCTGATGGGCCTGCTGACAGTGGTCAAGGGCACGCCGCTGGCCTACAACAAGGACCTGCAGGAGGACAAGGAAGGTGTGTTCGACAGTTACGACACCCTGAGCATCGTGCTGCGCCTGTATGCCGACATGCTGCCGAAGTGCGAGTGGCACGCCAAAAAAACCCGTGAGGCAGCGGCGCGCGGCTACAGCACCGCCACCGACGTCGCCGATTTCCTGGCCCGGCAGGGCGTCCCCTTCCGCGAGGCACATGAGGTGGTGGGCGGGCTGGTCGGCGTGGCCTCGCGCAGTGGGCGGCAGTTGTGGGAGCTAACGGATGAGGAACTTCGGGCCGCCCACCCTCTACTGAACGCCGAGGTCGCGGCCTCGTTGACGGTGGAGGAAAGCGTTAAGAACCGCCTGAGCTACGGCGGCACCGCGCCCAAACGGGTGCGTGAGGCGGTGGTCGCGGCGAAGGCCAGGCTGGGCCTGGTCACGGAGGAGTAGGCGAATGGACGTGACGGTCAGGCTGGACGGAACACTTCTGCACAAGCGGCAGCAGGAGTGGGCGCACTGGCTGGCGAACCCCGTCGAGAACCCGCTGTCCACGCGGGCGGAGTTTGCAGGAGGGGAAATGGTGCTTGAGAACGAGTTGTGTGTGTACACCCAGGACTCGCGCTATTTCGAGGGATTGCCGTACTCCGGGCTGATCGTCACCAAACGCCCCTGTGAAACCGTCTTTGACCTCACGCTTGCTGAGGCGGCGGCTGTCCACACCCTGCTGGCCGAGGTCCGCACGCATCTGGATTCCACCGTCAAGCCTGACGGCTACACGGTGGGCTGGAACGTCTTCCCGGCGGGCGGGGCGCACATCCCACACGTCCACCTGCACGTTATTCCACGCTGGAACACCGACGCCTCGGCGGGAGCGGGCCTGCGCTATTTCCTGAAGGCGGCGGCGCAGGCAGCCGAACGACGACGGGAGCCGGACACCGCCCCTGCCCCTGCCCCCCTTTCCACCGAGGTCCAGTCATGAATTCCAATACCCCTTCCACCCTGTCCGAAATGCACGTCAAGCTGCGTCAGGCCTCCCCACAGGACTTTCCCACGGTCCTCGCGCTGCTCCAGGGCTGCGGCCTGCACACCCAGAGCGCCACGCCTGAGGGCAGCACCTACTGGATCGCGGACCTGAACGGCGTGCCGGGCGGCTGCATCGGCCTGGAACACGGCGACGGAATGTCGCTGATCCGCTCAACGGCCGTTTTGCCCTCGGCCCGCTCGCAGGGGCTGGGGCGCGCCCTGGTGAATTCGGCCCTGACGCACGCCAGCCTGCGCGGGGACCGGGCCGTGTACCTGTTCAGCCAGGAGGCCGGGGACTACTGGACGCGCTTCGGCTTCGTTCCGGTGGGCGTGGACGAGATCAGCGCCGCGCTGCCCGACACGCCGCAGGTCAGGAGCGGCGTCCTGAAAGGCTGGATTCACGGTGAGCAGGCCTGGAAGCGTGAGTTGAACCGGGGCACGGAGAAATGACCCCCGGACGCCGTCTGCGGGCGCGGGGCGTGCGCTATTCTTCCGACGTTCTCAATTCAAGCGTACCGGGATTGCCCGGTGAATTTCGTGTTTTTCCCATTCTCTTTTCCGGAGGAATATCCCATGACCGATCAGAACGTTCAGATCAGGCTGGCCCAGGCCAGCGACAAGGACACCGTGGTCCGCGTGTTTCACGATGCAGGGCTGGACACCGACGAGGCCATGGCGCCGGGCACCACCTACTGGGTGATGGAGCGCGGGGGCCAGCCGGTCGGCGCGATTGGCCTGGAACACGGCGACGGGGCCTCGCTGCTGCGCGGCGCGGCGGTGTTGCCGGAGGCGCGGGGCGGCGGCCTGGGGCGGCGGCTGATCATGAGCGCCATCGAGTACGCCCAGGGCCGTGGGGACCGCGCGGTGTACATGTTCAGCAAGGGCGGCGACTGGAACACCTTCGGCTTCACCCAGGTGCCGATGGCGCTGGTCATGGGCGACGTGCCGGACGCCCCTCAGGTCAAGGCCTACCGCTCGGGCGGCGAGCGACCCGGCGAGACCACCTGGATGCGCGATCTGACAGCGGGAGCAGGCAAGGCGTAAGCGGGCAGGCAGAGCTGGGGGGGTGTGCATGACCCTTTCTCTCGATTCCATCGCCATTCCCGACATCCACGCCCAGGCTCCCCTGAGCGGGCGTAAGGCCAGGCTGTCAGATATTGAGGCGATTCACGAACTGATCGGTTACTGGGCGGCGCGCGGGCAGATGCTGGTGCGTTCACGCGCCCTGCTGGCCGAGACCATCCGCGACTTTCACCTGATCTTCGCCGCCGAGCACGAGGGCCACTCCGGCGGGCTGGCGGGGGTGTGCGGGCTGCACATGCTGGCCCCCGATCTGGCCGAGGTGCGCGGGCTGGCCATTCATCCCAACATGCAGGGGCGCGGGCTGGGCAAGCAACTGGTGGCGGCCTGCGAGCAGGAGGCGCGCGAGATCGCCCTGCCCGCCCTGTTCGCGTGGACGTACCAGCAGGTCTTCTTCGAGAAGTGCGGCTTTGCGCGCATCGACAAGACCAACCTGCATCCCAAGGTCTGGAGTGAGTGCCAGCGCTGCGCGTTCTTCGAGAACTGCAATGAGATCGCGATGCTCAGGGTGCTGACGTAGCCGGAGCGGCCTGGACCACGGCCACCGCCTGCCCGTCCTGCCATTCCAGGGTCAGCCGCTGCCCCGCCGCCACGCCTGCGGCGCGGGTGACCGGCTGGCCGTCCTCGTTCCGCACCAGCGCGTAGCCGCGGGCCAGCGTGCGCTCGGGGGTCAGGCCCAGCGCCTGGCGCATCAGGGCGTCCACGTCGGCGCGGGCCGTTTCGCTCTGGCGGTTGGCGGCGCCCAGGATGCGGTCACGTGCCCACAGCGCGGCGGCGTCGGCCTCCACCAGCAGGGCGGCGGCGGCGGCGCGGATGCTGCGGGCGTCCTCCTGGGCCTGGGCGGCGGCCCCGGCCACCGTGCGGACAATCAGGGCCGCCGCCTTGCTGGGCGTGTCGGTGCGAATATTCGCCACCTCGTCGGGCAGGGTGTCGTCGCGGGCGTGGCCCAGTCCGGTGACCACCGGGGCGGGAAAGGTGGCCAGCGCGCGGGCGAGGGCCAGATCGTTGAGCCACGCCAGGTCGGTCACGGCCCCGCCGCCCCGGATCACCACCAGTGCGTCCAGCGGGGTTTCCTCGTGCAGCGCCCGCGCCTGCGCCACCGCCCGCGCCAAGCTGCCCGACGCCTCGCGCCCCTGAAAAGTGGCTTCCAGATATGTGAAGTGAATCACCCTGGCGGCCTCCAGCGGGTCCGTCTCGCGGCGGAAGTCACCCAGGCCCGCCGCACCTGCAGGCGAGATCACGGCCACCCGCGCAAAATCGGCAGGGGTGGGCAGCAGGCGGTTCAGTCCGTAGACCCCCTCCTGCACCAGCGTCTGCCGCAGCGCGTCCAGCCGCAGCGCCGCGTCGCCCAGCGTGTATTCTGGCGACACGTCCAATACGTTCAGCGAGAAGCCGTACTGCGGGTGAAACTCCGGCTGGCAGAACAGCAGCACCTTCAAGCCTGCCGTCAGCGTGCCGCCGGTGGCCTGCCGGAATTTGCCCTCCAGAGAGAAGCGTTCGCGGGCCCACACGGTGGCGCGGCACTTGGCGACTTCCCCGCCCTCGCCCAGCTGCACTAGGTCCAGGTACAGGTGACGGCGGTCCGTGACGCTGGCCAGTTCGGCGCGCACCCACACCGCCCCCGGCACCCCCCGCGCGATCACCTGCCCGATGTACGCCAGCACCTCTGAGAGTTCCAGAAACTGCTCGGGCGGACGCGTCGGCTCCGCCTTCTTGCGTTTGCGGGTCACAGTCTCGCCCCCAGCAGCCTGCCGAAGATGGCCGCCGTCAGCCCCAGGCCCACGCTGCCCAGCGCGTACAGCAGCGCCTGGGCGGCCTGGCCGCGCAGCAACAGCGCGTCCAGTTCGGCGCTGAAGGTGGAGAAGGTGGTGAAGGCCCCCAGCAGCCCGGTGCCGAAGGCCACCCGCACCCCCTCCGGCACTGCGCCGCGCCCGGCCAGCGCCAGCGTCAGGCCCAGCAGAAACGAGCCCAGCACATTAATCATGAACACGCTGTAGGGAAAGCCCGTGCGTGCCACCAGCGGGGCCAGGGCCAGCACTGCCCCCTGGCGGCAGGCCGCGCCCACCGCGCCTCCCAGCATCAACGAGAACCACAGCGCGGGCGTCATGCCGGACAGGATAGAGCGTGGACGGGGGGACGCCTTGTCCACCTCTGCCGCGTAGCATCAGCCGCATGATCCGCGCCAAGTATCTCGCCACCGGGGAGGCCTTCGAGTGGGCCGGGCAGACCCAGGGCGTCTGGGTGGACGCCCAGGACGTGTCTCCTGACGAATTGCAGCGCCTGCAGGCCGCCTTCCCCCTAAACACCTTCGCGCTGGAGGACGTGATGGAGCACGGCCACTGGAGCCGCGCCGAGCAGTACCCCGAACACGCCTTTATCACCGTGCGCTCCTTCGCACACCCGGCCGAGGAGGACGAGTTCACCGAGCGGGTCAGCATCTTCGGTTTTCCAGATGCGGCGCTGACCCTGAGCACCAGCGGCACGGCGGCGCTGCGCAGCGTGTGGGCGCTGGTGGGACGTGAGAACGTCAACTCGCCTGCCGAGGTGGTGTACGAGCTGCTGGACCACACCGCCGACACCTTCTTCACGCTGGCCGACGCACTGGAAACGCGTACCGACGCGCTGGAGGAACGGGTCTTCCGCGATCTGCGCGACAACCCGGTGCCCGACATCTTCGAGGTCAAACACCTGCTGTCGCAGGGTCGCCGCCTGGCCAGCGACGCCCGCGAGGCCGCCGCCACCCTGGGCCGCCACGCCAGTGACACCCCGGCCGATCTGGTGCGCTACCGCGATGCCCAGGACAGCTTTAACCGCGCCAGCAGCCGTCTGGACGGGCTGCGCGACTTCCTGACCAGCCTGCTGGATCTGCACCTGAACCTGCAAAACCAGCGCATGAACGAGGTGATGCGGACCTTAACCGCCGTCAGCGTGATTTTCCTGCCGCTGACCTTTCTGGCGGGGGTCTGGGGCATGAACTTCCGGGCCATGCCGGAACTGCAATGGCCGCTGGGCTACGCGCTGGCCTGGGGCAGTTTCCTGCTGATTGGCGGACTGCTGGCGCTTTACTTCAAGCGGCGCGGCTGGTGGTAAACGCAGGGCACTGAAAAACCCTCTGCCCAGGGGGGAAGAGGGGTAAAAAGGCGCGGGTGGGAGCGCTCAGCCGTGGTATCCGCTCAGGCCCTTGAGGCGCGCCTCGTCGATCAGGGTCAGGCAGCGGTAGGCGGGCAGCAGCAGGCCGTCGTCGCGCATCTCGCCGATCAGCTTGCTCACGCTCTCGCGGGTGGCGCCGGTGCCCTCGGCAATCAGTTCGTGGGTGGCGCGGACGTAACGGGCACCGTCGGCGTGCTGGCCGCCCAGGGTGCTGTCAGCGAGGTTCAACAGGTAACGGGCGATGCGTTCGCGCAGGTCACCGTCCTGAATGTGCACGCCGTCGGTCATCATGCGCTGCAACTGGGCGCTCAGGCTGCGGGTCAGGTCCCACAGCTCGGCGGCCGACAGGTGCTCGGGGTGAATCGGGGTCAGGGCAGCGTCGGTCAGGGCCACCACCTGATGGGCACGCGACAGGCCATGCAGCGTTTCCTCGCCGAAGATGTCGCCGGGATGGATATGGCGCACGGTCAGGTTGCGTCCCTGGGGGGTCAGGCGCACGGCGCGCATCAGGCCGCTTTCCAGACGGTACAGGCTGGGCGAGCTGTCACCGGCGTAGTACAGCGTCTGCCCGCGCCGGACCTGCCGTGAGGAGAGGTCGGCGTGGATGGCGGGGCTGACGGTGGGGGTTACGTAGGTCATGGGCGCTCCTGTAGGCACAAGGGGCATTTCAGAGAAAAGTTTCGCTCACCGGAGTCGAACCCGTGCGCCGAACCCGACGCCTCTTCTGAACAGCCTTTCGTACCAGGAGTGTACAAGGATTGAATAACCTTTGAACGTTCAGGCGCCACAGTGTGAAGACTGGGCCAATCCTTGCAATGTCTGATGGCTAGCGCAGCACCTCCAGGCCGTCCAGAACCACGCTGGCGTGGGCCTCGGTCGTCAGGGCATGGTCCTGGTTATAGCCGCCGGCCAGCATGGTGACCACGGGAATGTCCGCCGTTCTGGCCCAGGCCAGCACTGTGCGGTTGCGTTCGCGCACGCCGTCCAGGCTCAGGGCAAAGCGCCCGAAGCGGTCCCCGGCCAGCACGTCCGCGCCCGCCAGATACAGCAGCAGGTCGGGGCGGAAGGCCTCCAGGGCGGGCAGGGCCTGCTGCCGCAGGACGGCCAGATATTCGCGGTCGGTCACGCCGTCGCCCAGGCCCAGGTCCAGCGAACTGGCCTCCTTGCGAAACGGATAGTTGCGCTCGCCGTGGACGCTGAGGGTAAAGGCCCGCGGCTCCGGCCCCAGCATGGCCGCCGTGCCGTTGCCCTGATGCACGTCCAGATCAATCACGGCCACCCGCGTGGCCAGGCCCGTATCCAGCGCCACCCGCGTCAGCAGCGCGGCGTCATTGAGCAGGCAAAACCCCTCGGCGCGGTCCGCGAACGAGTGGTGCGTGCCGCCTGCCAGATTTGCGCCCCAGCCGGTCCGCACGGCGTCATGCAGCGCCGCCAGCGAGCCGCCCGCCGCCCGGCGCGAACGCTCCACCATTTCCGGGGACCACGGCAGGCCCAGCGCACGTTCCTCGGCCCGCTGCACGTCGCCCAGCCGCCAGCGCCGCAGCCACAGCGGGTCATGTACCCGCGCCGCGTCGGCCCAGGTCAGGGCAGGCGGCCCCAGCACAGGCAGATGCGGGCGCAGCAGGTCGCGTACCCCGGCGTACTTGTAGTACGGAAAGCGGTGGCCTTCCGGCAGCGGAAAGTGGAAATCGGCAGGCGAGTACGCCCGGAAGGGATGGGCGAAAGTCGGCGGGGCGGGGGTGGGCATTGCTCCCAGTCTGGGACAGACGGCGACAGGGAACCGGGGGGCGGGTTACGGGATGAGGCGGCCAGGGACGCCTGCCCGGACCGCACCCTCCGTTCCCCACCTTTATTTCCTGTCCCGCCTTTCCTGTTCTAACCCTGCTGTTGCTGGCCCAGCACGGTCCTGAGCACGTCGCTGATGGTGACCAGCCCCAGCAGGTGGCCGTCGTCATCCACCACCGGCAGGCCGTGAACGTCCAGCGCCAGCATCTGGCTCAGGGCGTCGCGCATGGGAGTGCCGCCGCGCAGGTGCCCGGTGGGCGGACGCATCAGGTCACGGGCCTGCTTGCCTTCCAGAAAGAACTGGTTGCCCAGCACCGTATCGCCGTGGACGGCGGCGGCCCGGTCCAGCGCCTCGGCCAGATCGGTCTCGTGCAGCAGGCCCACCAGCACGGGGCCGTCAAGCACCGGCAGGACCCGCAGGCGTGAGACGCGCAGCTTGGCCGCCGCCTCGTGCGCCGGGGCAGCGGCGGGGGTGGAAACCACGCTCACCGTCATGTGCTGTTCCACCGAGCCCCAGCGCAGCCGCGCAGTTCTGGCCTCGGCGCGCAGCACGTCGGTCAGGGTCAGCATCCCCAGCAGCGCGCCGCTGTCGTCCACCACCGGCAGCCCGCCGATGTGCCGTTCCAGCATGGTGTGGATGGCCGTGGCCAGCGGTGTCTGGGGCGTGACCGTATGGACCGGCTGGCGCATGACCTCGCGCACCCGCATCCGCCCCACGCGCCCGGCAAAGGCCCAGGGGGTCAGGCCCTCCTTCAGTGGCGGCAGGTGGCGCCGGATCTCGCCGTCGGTCAGGATACCGATCACCCGGTTCTGACGCCCGGTGCCCTCCTGCACCACCGGCAGCCGCTTGACTTTCAGTTCCTGCATGGCGACCACGGCGTCGGCCAGCGTGGCGTGAGCGCCGATGCTCACGGCCCGGCGGTGCATGGCGTCGGCCACCGTTAAGAGTTCGGGCGATGGGGACGGGGTGGATGCGGTCTGGGTCGCAGTCTGATCGGACATGGAGCAACACCTCCTGGTGGGCCTGGGGCGTGGACGGGGTTCTAGGCTCGGGCCAGCTTCTTCCAGGCGCATTACGGCGGCATTACCGCCTGTGGAAGACTGGGGCCATGCCCCCGCCGCCCGGCCAGATCATCCTGATCAACGGTGCCTCCAGCGCCGGAAAGACCACGCTGTGCCGCGCCCTGCGCGACGCGCTGCCCGACACCACCGCGGGGCCGTTCCTGCATTTCTCGCTGGACTTCTTCATGTTCGACGCGGACGTGCTGCCGCGCACGCCTGGGGGCCGGGTGCGCGACTGGGGGCGCATCCGGCCGCAGGTCTTCGACGGCTACTACCGCTGCCTGCCCGCGTTGCTGTCGGCGGGCAACAATCTGGTGGTGGACCTGATCATCGAGACGGGGGCGCAGCGCGACCGTCTGCGCGAGCTGCTGGCCCCGCACGACGTGTATCTGGTGGGCCTGCGCTGTCCGGTCTGGGAACTGGAGCGGCGGGAGGCGGCGCGTGGAGACCGTCGCGCCGGCGACGCCCACCGCGACGCGCAGACGGTGCATACCTTCATGCCCTATGACCTTGAACTTGACTGCACGGACGCCCCGCCGCACAACGTGGCGCGGGTGGTGTCCGGCTGGACGGCGCGGCCCGCCGGGGCAGTGTGGGGTCGGGGGGCGGAGTAGGGACTGCCCCTCTGGCTCCCACCCCATGCGTCTCAGCCTGTGGGCCTGTAGTCTGGGCCATGCCACGTCGTGTGCTGTTGCCTGCCCTGTTGTTGTCTGCGCTTCTGACCGCCTGTCTGGGCCAGCCGCCGGCCCCGAATCCGGAACCGGGCGGGCCGCCGTCCCCCGCAGTGTGCCGCCCCCTAATTGCCGCCTCGCTGGGCACGGCCCCCCAGCACTGGCCGCAAGTCAGGGCCGATTGGAGCGCCGCGCGGGTCACGGGCCAGGTGCTGATCCTGACGGACAGTATGGCTGGGCCGCTGCAGACCCAGGCCCTCAGTGCTCTGGGAGGCGTGCAGGCGCAGGCGATCTCTCCGGGGGTGCGCCTGGCCCGGACTCCGGCGGGCGAGAGCGATCAGGCCTTCGCGGGTCGCCTGGAGGCCGCAGGGTTGCGGACCCAGCCCAACTACGTTTACCGGGCACTGGCCGTGCCCAATGATCTGGCGTTTCCAGGCAACGCGGGCCTGGAGATCAAGGCAGGTGCAGGCACGGTCAAGGTCTTTCAGACCTACCTGACACGCATCAGGGTGCCGGAGGCCTGGGACGAGCTGAAGGCCGCTGGAAAAACGCCGCTGGGGGCCACCACCGCTGTCCTGGACTCGGCGGCGGACCGCAGCCACCCCGAATTGCAGGGCCGCGTGAGCGAGGCTGCGTCGTGTCTGGTCCCGAACCCGGATGGGGAGGAAATCACGGCCGGCGAACACGGCACCGAGGTTACCGGCCTGATCGGCGCGAACACCAACAATGGCCAGGGCATTGCTGGCGTGGCCTGGAGCGGCCCCCTGCTGAGCATCGCGGTGCTGGACAGCTCCGGCTCCGGCAGCACGGCGGACCTGGCCGCAGGGTTGAATTACGCCGTTCAGCGAGGGGCAAAGGTCATTAACATCAGCGTGGGCACCCCCAATCTTCAGGGAGACGCGGTGCTGGACGCGGCGCTCACAAACGCCACGAAGTCGGCGGTGGTGGTTGTCGCGGCGGGCAACTCGCCGAACGAGGGCGTGTATTACCCGGCCAGCCACCCGGACGTAATTGCGGTGGGGGCGGTGGGCAGCCGGGACGGAGAGCTGGCCTGTTACAGCGCCCGCCCCGACGCCGGGCACCCCCGCAAGCTGGATATCGTCGCGCCGGGCGGTGCTGGTTATAAACACAACACATGTCCAGGAGCCAAGCCTAATGAGGATATACCCGTTCTGGCCTCCGGCGGAAAGTACTCGCTGAGTGTAGGCACCAGTTTCGCAGCCCCGATGGTCAGCGGCGTCGTGGCCCTGATGCGCGGCGCAAACCCTGGCCTGAGCGCGGCGCAGACCCGTGCCCTGCTGCTGGGCAGCGTCAACCGCACGGCCGGATTGCCCCTGCTGGACGCGGCTGCTGCCGTGCGTGCCGCGCTGCGTTAGAGCATTTGTCCGAATGGAAGTGTCAGAAAAAGAGACTTCTGACGCTGCCATTTTCTGCTCCGCAGCTTTGCAAGTCCCAAATCCCCAACTAAATTTTCTCACTCCTTCGGTCAAAAGTGGACAGCTCTTTTGACACATACTTCAGACGCCAGGGCCAGGGCAGGAAAAATGGCGGCCCCGGTTGCGGGCCGCCACTTGCCTTGATCAATATTCTCTTCTCGGACTGCCCTGTGCACCCGCCCCTACTGGTGGGTGTTGCCCGGCAACAGCGCGGGCGCCTGCAGGTGGCGCACCAGCAGGATAAACACCACGGCGGCGTGCATCACCAGCAGGCCGAACAGCGCCTCCTCGGGCGCGGTGGAGTAGCCGTAGGCCCCCACCAGTTGAAACAGGGTCATGACCAGCAGGGCGCGTGGACGGCGCTCGGGAAAACGCACGTACAGGTAGAGGCCGCCGCAGATGCTGAACAGCAGGGGCAGAATGAGGGTATTGATCAATCCTTGATCCATGCCTCATTATCGGGGCCATCCTCTGACATGACTGTCACCTGCATAGAAGTCTTGCAGGACGGCAAAAAGTGGCTAAAGTCACCAAACGGATGGACGGGAATCACTGGGCGAGCCGAAGCAGGTCTACAGGCGGTAACGCGCCAGCTTCTGCGGGTCCAGTGCATGGTCGCGCAGGCTGCTCACGTCCAGCCACCCGTCCTCGAAGGTGACGGGCCGGTTCAGCAGGTCGCCCTGCAACTTCAGCACGAAACTCAGCTCGCAGGGCTCGGTCACCCCGGCGTGGGTGGACAGCAGGGCGGCGTGCAGGGTGCCCAGCCCGGTGCTGGCCTGCGAGCCCACCATGCCGCGCTTGCCGTGCCGGGCAGCCTCGCCCAGCATCCACGCGCCGTCGGTAAAGCCGTTGCGGGCAGTCTTGACGTTCAGTACGTCGAAGGTGTCGAAGTCCAGTTCCCGCGCCAGATCGGCGGGGGTAAAGCAGCTGTCGTCGGCCACGATGGGCAGCGGCGTGTGGGCGTGCAGTTCGGCCCGCGCCCGCAACCCGCGCACCGGCAGCGGCTCTTCCACATACAGCAGTCCGGCCTCCCGCATGGCGCTCAGGGCGGCGGGGGCGGTTTCCGGCGTCAGGGTCTCGTTGCTGTCGGCGTACAGCAGCACGTCCGCGCCAAAGGTGCAGCGCAGGTCGGCAATCACGGCCAGATCGCGGGCGTGGTCCCGGCCCACCTTGACCTTCAGGCAGCGCACACCTGCCGCCACCACACGTTCGGCCTCGGCCAGCATGTCGGCGGGCGTGCCCAGCCCCAGGATGAAGCTGACGCGCACGCGCGGGTTTGGTCCCAGCAGCGTGTCAAACAGGGTCAGGCCTGCGGCGCGGGCACGGGCGTCGTGCAGCGCCATGTCCAGCGCCCCGCGCGCGGTGTGGTTGTTCGCCACGCTGTTGCGCGCCCGGTTCAGGGCCGCCTCGTCGGCGATGTCCAGTCCCGTCAGGGCGGGGGAGAGGTGGGCCAGCACGGCCACCACGCTGGCGGGCGTCTCGCCGTAGATGGTGGGGCGCGGCGTGGCCTCGGCCTGCCCCACCGTGCCGTCCGACAGGCTCACGCGCACCAGCACATGCTCGGCGGCGCTGATAGAGGAATGGGCCCCCCAGGCCAGAGCGGAGGTCAGCGGCAGCCGGTATGGAATGGCCTCAATCTTCTGAACGGTGACGCCGCTGCGGGACACTTCAGGGGGGTTCATGCCCATGCCTGCACGGCCCGTGCCACCTGGGCCGGGCTCAGGGCCACGGTGTCCAGAACCAGCGCCCGCTGCGGTGGCAGGGTCCGCAAGAACTCCTCGGCGGCGGCGGGATCGTACTGGCGGCGCTCGCTCAGCACGATGCGGACCTTTGCCAGCACTCCGGCGGCGGGGCAGTCCGGCCCTTCCAGCGCAGCCAGCTCGTCCAGCTCCCCATCAGTGAAGACGGCGGCCACACCGGGCAGCGCCGCCAGCCCGGCCCGCAGGTGACTGGCTGCCCCCGTGTCTGCCGCCACCTGATCGAAGCCGTCCGCGCGTCCCAGCAGGCGGCGCACGCGCACGGCGTCAGGGGCACCCAGCGCCACGAAGCGCCACGCCGGGAAGTGCCGGGCGGCGTGGCGTACCTCGTCCAGTCCGCGCAGGCCGTCAAACAGCGGGGCCGTTCCCCAGTGGCGGGTGTCGGCCAGCAGCGAGCCCAGCGCCTGCGCCATACCGCCTGGGTGGGCGGCGCGGTACTGCGCGGTCAGGGCGAAGCGTTCCTCGCGGTCGGTCACGGCGCGGCCCGCCAGGGGCCATAGCATCACGGCGTCGGTCACCTCGCGGCGGTTGGGCAGCACTCGCTGACCCGTCAGCTGTTGCAGGGCCGCCAAGGCGGTGCTCTTGCCCACCCCGGTCACGCCCACCAGCACCGTCAGCGGCAGCCCGCCCAGCGCCTGTTCATCTGCGCTGGGCGACGTGTGGTCAAGACGAAGGTGGGGCAACGGCAGGCGGGCGCTCACAGGGTTCAGGCTACACGGCCCGGAGGCCGGGCGTCCGCCAGAGGTCCAGCCCACCTCGCCTTACCGAAGGCGCTCATCTCCCGGCGCGACCGCAAACACCCCGCCCCACGCCTTGTAACGACTGACAAACTCTTCTTCGGTGCGTGTGCCGTCCGCAAACGCGACGGTGCGCGTGACCACGGCCCGCATTCCGGCGGCGGGCATGTCCACGCGCCGCGCCGCACCCTTCTCTAGTGCCCGGTCCACCATAAAGGTGGGATCGGGCGCGGGCCTGCGGGCACTGATGGAGGGTTCAGACAGGCGGACCTTGCGGCCGTCGTCCGCTCCAAACACGCTGACGGTCAGCGTCTCGGCCTTCAGGTCCCAGGCGGCCTGCACCAGCAGCGGCGCGGCGGTGTCGTTCTTCCAGCGCAGATCCTTGCTGGGGGCGTAGACAGCGGCGTCCAGGCCTGGTTCCTCGTAATAGCCCACCAGATACGAGTGTTCGTGCCGCTCGGTGATGGGTAAGCCGGCGTTGAAGGCGGCCCGGAACACGGTGGTGCTGACCTGACAGATGCCGCCGCCGTCCTCGGTGGACAGGGTGTCGCCCGTGACCACGTAGCCCGGCTGAAACCCTGTGGCCGCATTGATTGGCCCGATCAGGGCGTTGAAGCTGAAGGTTCCGCCCGGCGCCACCCACGCGCCCTGTATCCTCTGCGCCCCGGTGCGGATGTTGTGCACCCGGAAGTCGGGGCTGCCCGCAAAACTGGACTGGCCGCTGGCCAGGTGCCCCAGCCCCTTCCCGGCGGCCCAGCGCACGCTGCGGGCCGGGGCTTCCAGCGCGACGTTCAGGACGCTGCGCGTCTGGCCCTTCCGGATGGCCCCCAGCAGCGCTGCCTCGCTGGCCTGCCGCTGCACCTTCCAGCCGGTGCGGGCCTCACCGATCCAGTCCGCGCCCACCTGCCGAAAGCGGATGTCGCGGGGCTGTCTGGCCTCAATTCCGGCGTACACACGGTCCAGCGCAGGCCGGATGGTCTCCAGCGAGCCGCTCTCGCGGATCTGCGTGGTCTGTTTGGGCCGCAGGGACAGGCTGGCCGACAGGTTCAGCAGCGGACGCTGCACCTCTCCATCTACCAGACGCGGCTCCGGCACCGTCCAGCGCAGCTCCATCGTCTGCGGGCGCTCAGGATCAGGCGCCGGGGCGGGGGGAGCTGGTGTTACAGGGGTGGGGGTGATCACAGGAGGGGATGGAGAGGCAGAGGCGGCGAGGACAGGACTCGCCTGCGCCTGCGTTGCGGCCTCGGCGGGGCCACAGCCGGCCAGCACCGCGCCCAGCCCGGCGAGGCCCGAGGAGATCAAGAGCACTTTGAATGCGGTCATAAAATGCGTTCCCTTTTCTGGCGTGCGAAAGGTGAAAGGGGAGAGGCCCGCAAGCCGCTCCCCCTTTCCGTCTGAGCGGGTTCCGCTCAGGGCATCAGGACAGTGTCGATCACGTGGATCACGCCGTTGCTGGCCATAACGTCGGCCTTGGTCACCGTGGCGTCGTTGATCATGACCATGCCGCCGCTGGTGGATACGTTGATGTCCGCGCCGTTCACGGTGGTGCCGCTCGACATTCCCATGACCTGCGAGGCCGTGACCTTACCGGCGACAACGTGGTATAGCAGCACGGCCTTCAGCTTGGCGGGGTCATTCAGCAGCGCGTTCAGGTCGGCCTGAGGGATCTTGGCGAACGCGGCATTGGTGGGTGCAAAAACCGTGAACGGGCCGGGGCTGCTCAGGGTTTCGACCAGTCCGGCAGCCTTCACGGCGGCCAGCAGGGTGCTGAAGTTGGGATCATTCGACACGATGCCAGCAATGGTGTTGCTGGCAGGCATGGAACTGCCGCCGCCGGCAACGGCAGCGCCAGTCAACAGCAGAGTGGTCATCAGAAGCATTTTTTTCATGGTGGTCCTCCAGAAAAGAGAGCGGCTTATCATGCGAAACAGGCGTGGTCTTCTCAGAGTTTGGGCGATGCGGCAGATATATCCCGGTGAAGCAAGGATCCTACCCGCACCCACAACCTCTTTGACGCCCGTATCGTAACTGCCCATTCGGCAAGACCCGCGTACGGCGCAATACAGTATGTGATCAGGTTAAATTCTGGATTGAACTGTACGTTAAACCACCGAACTTCATTGATGCGGTTCGGGAGCTCCTGGGTTGACGCTAATTGTGGGGTTCAGTCTTCTGTGAACCCGACTGCGATCAACCGCAGGTCGTTCAGGTTGTGCCCACTGGGACCAGTGACCAGAGTGTCGCCCAGCGCGGCGAAGAACGACCCGGAATCGTTGCGCTCCAGAAAGTCGCGTGCCTCCAGGCCCGCCGCCCGTGCCCGCGCGCGGCTGCCGGGGGTCAAGAACGCTCCGGCTGCCGGGCTGGAGCCGTCCACGCCATCCGAGCCCGCCGACAGGGCGTGCAGGCCATCCTCGCCCAGCGCCAGCAAGAGCGCCAGCGCAAATTCCAGGTTGCGTCCGCCCACGCCATCGCCGCGCAGGGTCACGGTGGCCTCACCGCCGGAAAGCAGCACCACGGGGGGCTTGACTGGATCGCCATACTTCTCAACGCTGCGGACCAGCGCCGCGTGCGCCCGCGCCAGTTCGCGGGCCTCGCCCTCGAAACTGTCTGAGAGGATGACGGCCCGGACACCCTGACCCTGGATGTACGCCTGCGCGGCCTCCAGAAGATGCCGGTTGGAGCCGATGATGGTGTTGGTGACGTGTGGCAGGCGGTCCGGCGTTTCGGGAACCTTGCCGTCCACGCCTGCCTGAAAGTGCTGGCGGGTTGCCGGGGCCGCAATGCTGTAACGGTCCAGCACCGCCAGCGCCTCCGCAAAAGTCGTGGCATCCGGCACCGTGGGGCCGCTGGCGATCACGGATGGATCGTCGCCCACCACGTCGGAGATCAGCAGCGCCGTGACCTGCGCGCGCGTGGCCGCCGCCAGCCGCCCGCCCTTGCTGCGCGACAGGTGCCTGCGCACGGTGTTGATCTCGCCGATGTCGGCCCCGGCCCGCAACAGCTCCCGCGTCAAGGCCTGCTTTTGCTCCAGCGTCACGCCGTCCGGGGCGGCCATCAGGGCGCTGCCGCCGCCGGACACCAGCACCAATGCCTGTTGATCCTCTCTCAAGGCTCCCAGCCGCTCCAACGCCGCTTCCGCCGCCGTCACGCTGGAGGCGTCGGGCACCGGATGGCTGGAGAGCATCAGCGTGGCCGAGCCGGGTAGCTCCAGATTCTCAGTGCCGCGGGGCGCGATCACCAGGGTTTCCACACCGGGGTACGCCGCCAGGGCCGCCCGTGCCATCGGCAGCGCCGCCTTGCCGAACGCCAGGATGAAATCGGGCCTCTCGCCCTTCAGGTGTGGGGCCAGCAGGCGGGCCGGACCCGCGGCCTCCAGCGCGGCGCGGTACGCCTGTTCCAGCAGTGAGCGGATGTTCATGGCAGGGGTTCCTTTTGGTTCTAATTGGTTCTGAAGGGAAAGGAACAGCGGAACGCAGGACGCGAAAAGGCGCTGGCTGCGTCCCGCTGGGGGTGTGGGGACTGGCTTATTCGGTGCCGCTCATCTCGGCGTAGAACTTCGCCATGCCCGAGTGGTCCAGATCGCCGTCGCCCTGCGCGATCATGGCATCCATGATGTTGGCGGCCACGCCGGTGGCGAACAGTGGCACGCCCGCCTCGTGGCCCATTTCCAGCGCCAGGCGCAGATCCTTGCGGTGCAGGTTGATGCGGAAGCCCGGCTTGAAGTTGCCGTCCAGAATGCGCTGCCCGTGCAGGTCCAGGATGCGGCTCTGGGCAAAACCGCCCAGCAGCGCCTCGCGCACCTTTGCCGGGTCCACGCCGGACTTCTTTGCCAGCGTCAGGGCCTCGGAGACCGCCTGGATGGTCAGGCCCACCACGATCTGGTTGGCGATCTTGGTGACCTGTCCCGCGCCGGGACCGCCGATGTGGACGATGTTCTTGCCCACAGCCTCGAACACGGGTCTGGCACGGTTAAACGACTCCTCGCTGCCGCCCACCATGATGCTCAGGGTGGCACCTTCCGCACCCACCTGTCCGCCGGACACTGGGGCATCCAGCACGTCTGCACCTTGGGCCGACAGTTCCTGCTGGACCTTGCGCGAGGTGTTGGGCGAGATGCTGCTCATGTCGATGAACAGCGCGCCCTGCTTGATGCCGTGGGTGACGCCGTTCTCGCCCAGCGCCACCTCTTCCACCTGCGGCGAATCAGGGAGCATGGTGATGATGATGTCGCTCTGCTCGGCGACTTCTTTAGCGCTGTGGGCCGCCTTCGCCCCGGCCCCCACCAGCTCGTCCATCACCTCGGGCGTGCGGTTGTGAACGATGACGGAGAATCCAGCCTTCACCAGATTCAGCGCCATGGGTTTGCCCATGATGCCCAGACCGATAAAGCCGATGGTTTCTTTGTGTGCCATGTGGTGGCCTCCTTTCAGGTTAAGTCGGGGGACGAAGTTCAGGCGTTCTGTAATGTTTTGAGCCAGCCCAGCGTGTCTTCCGTTCGCCCTTCGGGGATGTATTCCAGGCCCACGTACCCCCCGTACCCCAGGCGGTCCAGCTCGGCCATCAGGAAGGGGTAGTTGATTTCCCCGGTTCCTGGCTGGTGGCGGCCCGGCACATCGGCCAGCTGGATGTGGGCGATGCGGTCCAGGTGCTCGCGTACGGTTTCGGTCAGGCGGCCTTCCACACGCTGCATGTGGTAGAAGTCGTACTGCAATTTCACGTTGTCGCGCCCGACTTCGTCGATCAGATCGAGGGTGTTCTGCGTGCCGTACAGGTAGAAGCCTGGCACGTCGTAGGGGTTCAGCGGCTCGACGATCAGCGTCAGGCCCGCGTCGCCCAGCTTGTCGGCGGCGTACTGGAGGTTGCCCACCACTGTCTTGCGCGTGGTGGCCTCGTCGCCCTCGGCCTTCCCGACGAGGACGTTGATCAGCCTTGGCCCTTCGGCACCTTTGTAAAGAACGTCCGCATAGGTCAGCGCCTGCTCGACGCCCGCGCGGAACTCGTCCTGACGGCCCGGCTGAACGGCAATGCCACGGTCTCCGCCGGGCCAGTCTCCGGCAGCTAGGTTGAACAGTGCCTGACGCTGCCCGTTGCGGTCCAGCCGGTCCCGCAACTCGGCGGCGTCGTAGGGGTACGGGAACATGTACTCGATGAACCGGAACCCGGCCCGGCCCGCCGCGTCGAAGCGGTCGAGGAAGTCGTGTTCCTGAAACAACATGGTGAGGTTGGCAGCGTACTTGAGCATGGCGTCTCCTTTGCGCGGTCCGCGTGGGGCAAAAGTCAGAAGGTCCAGGGGCAACGCGTTCGTCACGACGCTTCGGTGCCTGGGCCTTCAGACCGGGGTCAGTCCAGCATCGCAACCGCGGTCGGCGCGTCCTCGCGGGCGTCGGCCAGGTCCTCGAACTCCACCACGTTGTCCAGCTCGGTGCCCATGCTGATGTTGGTGACGCGCTCCAGAATGACTTCCAGCACGACCGGCACCTGGAACTTCTGGGCCAGCGCCCTGGCCTCTTCCAGCCCCTCCTTGATCTTGTCGGGGTGGGTGACGCGGATGGCGCGGCAGCCCAGGCCCTCGGCCACGGCCACGTGGTCCACGCCGTAGCCGTCCAGCTCGGGGGCGTTGATGTTGTCGAAGGCCAGCTGCACCTGATAGTCCATCTCGAAGCCGCGCTGCGACTGGCGGATGAGGCCCAGGTAGCTGTTGTTGACCAGCACGTGCACGTAGGGCAGCTTGAACTGTGCGCCCACGGCCAGTTCCTCGATCATGAACTGGAAGTCGTAGTCGCCGCTCAGGGCCACCACGGTCTTGCTGCGGTCGGCGGCCACCACGCCCAGCGCGGCGGGCATCGTCCAGCCCAGCGGCCCGGCCTGTCCGGCGTTGATCCACTGGCGCGGCCCGTACACGTGCAGGAACTGCGCGGCGGCGATCTGTGACAGACCGATGGTGCTGACATACACGGTGTCGCGCCCGAAGGACTTGAGCATTTCCTCGTACACGCGCTGCGGCTTGATCGGCACGTTGTCGTAGTGGGTCTTGCGCAGCATGGTGCGCCTGCGTTCGCGGCACGCTGAAGCCCACTCCCCGTAGTCGGGCAGCTTGCCTGCCTGCCGCAGCTCGCGCGCCACTTCCACCATCAGCCGCAGGGCCGCGCCCGCGTCGGACACGATGCCGTAGTCGGGGCCGAACACCCGCCCGATCTGGGTGGGTTCGATGTCGATGTGGACAAACTTGCGCCCCTCGGTGTACTTCTCGATGCTTCCGGTGTGACGGTTGGCCCAGCGGTTGCCGATGCCGTACACAAAGTCCGAGGCCAGCAGCGTGGCGTTACCGTACATCTGCGAGGTCTGCAACCCCGCCATCCCGGCCATCAGCGGGTGGTCATCGGGAATAGCACCCCAGCCCATCAGCGTGGGTATCACCGGAATGCCGGTCAGTTCAGCGAAGGCCACCAGATCGTCGCTGGCGTCCGCGTTGATGATCCCGCCGCCGGCCACCAGCAACGGGCGCTCGGAGGCGAACAGCATCTCCAGCGACTTCTCGATCTGGGCGCGGCTGGCACTGGGCTTGTAGGCGGCCAGCGGTTCATAGGTGTCGATATCGAACTCGAGCTCGCCCATCTGCACGTCGAAGGGCAGGTCAATGTGCACGGGGCCGGGGCGGCCCGAACGCATGATGTGGAAGGCCTGCTGGAACACGTAGGGCACCAGGGCGGGCTCGCGCACGGTCACGGCCCACTTGGTCACCGGCTTGGCAATGCTCTCGATATCCACCGCCTGGAAGTCCTCCTTGTACAGGCGGGCGCGGGGGGCCTGACCCGTGATGCACAGAATCGGCACCGAGTCGGCGATGGCCGCGTACAGGCCGGTGATCATGTCGGTGCCGGCAGGGCCGGAGGTGCCGATGCACACGCCGATGTTGCCGGCCCGGGCGCGGGTATATCCGTCGGCCATGTGCGAGGCCCCCTCCACATGCCGCGCCAGGATGTGTTCAATCCCGCCCAGCTTCTTCATGGCCGCGTACAGCGGATTGATCGCCGCGCCGGGAACGCCGAAGGCAATGTCCACGCCCTCTTTCTTCAGGACTTCCACCGCCGCTTCAATTGCCCTCATCTTCGCCATACGCCTTGCCTCCTGTGAGCCTGTTGACCCAGCGTAAAACTTAGACGTCTATTTGTCAATGTATGATAACAATTTTTATAGAATGGAAATAAGAAGGCATTGGAGATGCGCGGCCCATCCTGACAGCGGTGCACCAGGTCATGGGTACGGCTAGGCGAACAGCCAGAGGAGACGTAGGCGCCGGAGATAAAAAACGCGGAGATGTGGCGGTGGTCCAGACTCCGGCGTGTACTCAGGTCTGCCGGTTCACCGCGCCCGCTTCCAGATGCCCCACGATCTTCATGGCAATGCGGGTCAGGGCGTCCACTTCCTCTGCGGTCAGCACGCTCAGGGCCTGCTGCTCACGCTCAATGTGCTGGGGCAACAGCCGTTCCACCAGTGCGCGGCCCTGTGGACTCAGGCGCACCAGCGCCGAGCGCCGGTCGGTGGCGCTCACCACGCGCTCCACCAAGCCCTTGTCCAGCAGGCGGGTCACCCGGTTGGTCATGGACGGCCCGGAGATGGCGGTCAGGTCGCTCAGCTCGGTGTGCGTCAGGCCCTGCGCCGGCGCGGAACGCAGCAAGGTCAGCAGCAGATCCCAGTTGGAGGAGTTGATGCCTTCTTCGCTGTAGGTCTGCTCTACATGCCGCGCAAAGGCGCTGCCCAGGCGGTCCAGCAGCAGTCCCGTCAGCATGGGGGAGGCATCCAGCTCAGGCCGGAGACGCCGCCAGTCCTGCTCAATGCGGCTAAGCAGGGTGGCCGTGTTTCCGGTCACGGGCTGGGCCAGAGCCCTCTCGTCGGTGGCCGCCTGGGTCATGCGGCATAGGTCCGGGAACGGGGCGCGAGATGAATGTTCATACCGTGAAAATTGTAACCGCTGGGCTGGCGGCGCGGGGGCCGAGGCACAGGGGTCTGTTCAGCCCTGTGTGGGTTCAGAGACTGGCGGGAGGTAAGCGGTCTGCCGCCCCGCCTCTTTTCCCCCCTGCGGCGGCGTGCTACACTTCTCCAGTTTGCCCTCGGAACTGGGGGCGGGATTTGCTGCGTTTGCCGGGCAACCCACACAGAACTGGCCGCCCACAACAGACCGGGTGGGCCGCCTGGAAGGAGAACGACCATGAAGCGTACTTATCAACCCAACGTCCGCAAGCGGGCCAAGACCCACGGCTTCCGCGCCCGCATGAAGACCAAGGCCGGCCGCAACATCATCGCGCGCCGCCGTGCCAAGGGCCGCCGCCAGCTGACCGTCGCCGACGAGTAAGGCCGTCGGAAGCGGGACCTTATCGTCCATCCTGAACAGCCCAGCGCCACGCAGGCACGGCCCCGCCGTCCGGTGGCGCTGGATTCTTTGCGTGGCGACCGCGAATTCCGCAAGGTCCGCAACCACGGCGTGGCGGTGCGCGATCCGCTGTTCACGCTGCGCCTGACCGAATACCGTCCGCGTTACGGCGAGCCGTGGCAGCCGCGCGCCATCATGGGCATTGTGGTGTCCAAGAAGACCCTGAAGCGCGCCGTGGACCGCAACCGTGTCCGCCGCCGCGTGCGCGAGGCCCTGCGAACCCTGCCGGGCGGCCTGCCGCCGTGCCGCGCCATCCTGCTGCCCAATCCGGGCGTGCTGGGAGTGCCGTTCGCCGAGTTGCAGGCCGCGCTGGCCCGCGCCATTGCCAGGGCACCCAGTCAGGGCAAGCGCGGCGGCAAGGCGGGGAACGCGGCCCGGCCCGGCCGCGTATCAGAGCGCGTGACGCCTGCGCCCGCCCATCCCCCCAAGGACCGCCCATGAGCCTCGCCTCACGCGGGCTGGTCAGGGTGGTGCGCTACTACCAGCGCACGCTGTCGCCGCGCAAGCCGGTGCCCACCTGCCGCTTTACCCCCACCTGCTCGGAGTACGCCGCGCAGGCCATTGAGCGTCACGGCGCGGTCAGGGGGGGCTGGCTGGCGACGTGGCGGGTGCTGCGCTGCAATCCGCTGGTGCCGGGCGGCTACGATCCGGTGCCGGACCACTTTCCGGGTCCTCCCCCGCTGGAGACCAGCCCCCCACCCCCGGCCTCGTCACCGCCGCCTGACCCCCAGACAAGCCCTTCCCCCAAAAAGAGACACGCATCCTGATGAAACCCAGACTGTTACTTCCTCTAATCGCTGCCGCGGGCGCCCTGCTGCTCACGGGCTGCGGACAGACCGGGCCGCTGCCGGTGTTCGGCAAGGCCATCACCCCTGACTGGATCAAGGCCGATTTTGACGGCCAGCCGGGCGATGAGTTTGTCGCCACCAGCAACCTGCAGGACGTGGTGTTCAACGCGCGCGGCGAGGTTGTCGGCTGGTTCGTCAAGAGCTACGCGGGCACGCCGTACATCAAGCGCAATGCCGACGGCAGCGCCAACCTCAGCGGCCTGAAGAACCAGGCCAGTCTCGTCAACATGGTAGGGGACCGCAAGGCGCTGGCGCTGGCCGGCGGCGGCCTCGACCCGGCGCAGCCTGCCGAGACCACCGAGCCGCAGCTGACCACCAACCTTCCGGCCAACGAGCAGACCGCCGTGTTCCGCTACACCCAGAACGGGGTGGACGTGACCAAGACGGTCACGCTGCACCCGCGCAACTTCAAGATCGACGTGAAGACCGAGGTGGCGGGTGGCCCGGCCAACGTGGACATGCTGTTCCCTGGTCTGGGCAAGGCCGACAACCCGCGCGTGCAGGCCTACGCCCGAAACGGTGCGGAACCGGCCTCGGTGCAGGGCAGCGGCACGCTGACCGTCGAGAACATCCAGTACGCCGCGTTGCAGGAGACCGGCTCAGGTCCCTTTGGTCCGGGCCAGCTGGCCCACGCGCTGATCGTGCAGCCACAGGGCGACACCACGGCGAGTGCCACCCTGACCGGCGGTGAACAGGGGCTGATCACTGCCCGCGTGCCCGCCGTGAGCAACCTGGAAGTCTACGGCGGCAAGAACGAACTGATTCACCTGTACCAGAGCGGCTACACCGCGCTGCCAGGGTTGTTCGCCCCGAACCTGTTCGGCAAGATCAGCCTGTTCATCGTCAAGATCATGGAGTCCATCTACAAGGTGGTGGGCAACTGGGGCCTGGTGCTGATGCTGCTGACCGTGCTGCTGCGGGCGATCATGTGGCCGCTGATGCAGGCGCAGGGCCGCACCACCGCGCGCATGCAGGTGATGCAGCCCAAGATCAAGGAGATTCAGGACAAGTACAAGGACCGCAAGGACCGCGACTCGCAGGTGGCCATGCAGGCCGAGATGCAGCGGCTGTACAAGGACTACAACTTCAATCCGGCCGGCTGCCTGTCCACCTTTGTGCCCTTCCCGGTGCTGATCGCGCTGTGGTCCACCATCCGCAACTTCGAGTTCGACAGCGGCTTCCTGTGGCTGCCGGACCTCGCGATTCCGGACCCCTTCTATATCCTGGCGCTGCTGTACCTGATCGTGAACATCGGTCAGCTGTACGTCATGACCCGCAAGAACCCGCAGATGTTCCGGCAGCAGGCGTTCATCTACCTGATTTTCCTGTACTTCGCCCTGACCTTCCCGGCAGGCGTGACCATCTACATCATCCTGTCGACCCTGATCGGCATCATCCAGCAGGTCATCATCAACAAGCAGGTGGAGGCCGAGACCGCCACCATCGGCCAGCGGGTGCAGAAGACCACGGTCGCGGCCGGCGCAGGAGGTGGGGAAGCCAAGACGGTAATTACCAAGTCGGCCCCCAACATGCCCGGCGCCACCAAGCCCCGCAAGCCGCCCAAGACCCTGGACGCGCCCAAGGACTGATCGGCCCAGCCGGTCAACAGAACAGCCAGGCAACAGAAAGCCGCCCCGCCGTGAAGGTGGGGCGGCTCTTTTGCTCTTCGGAAGGTCGGTGAGAGGTGTGCGTCTACGCGGCTACCGCGCCAGCCGGCCCCACGCCCCCAGGGTTAGCAGGGCGTCCACGGTCAGGGCGCTGTGCCATCCGGCCTCGGCGGCGGGCCAGTCTGCGGGAAACTGCCCGAACCACGTCCAGCTCGGCTTCCACGAGCCGTCCTCCGCCTGGGCTGCAATCAGGTGCAGCAGGGCGGCGCTCAGCGGTTCTTCCAGCGCGTGCGCCAGCGGATGGTCCGGTGTGGGGGCCACCATCAGCGGGTTCAGGCCGTGTTCGGCGAAGGCGTCGGGGGCGGCCTGTACCCGTCCCGGCAGCACGTCAGCCAGGTACTCCAGGACGGGCCGGCGGTGATCGTCCGGGATGTGCAGGCTTCCGGCAAACACCGCCGCTGCCGCGTGTCCGTTCACGTCGTCCTTCTCCAGCCCCGCCAGCACGGCGTCCCGCGTTTCCAGCGTCAGCTGGGCCAGCAGGCCGCCCGGCAGCGTCTCGGGCCAGTGCCACAACTGCCCCACGATCTCGGCGCGCGGGTTGACCCGGAAGCCGTCAAAGGTGCGGGCCAGCTCGCCCCCCGTGCTCTGGTTCCACCACGGCGCGTGCGGGTGTGCCTCAGCCTGCGGGGGCAGGAAAGGCCACACGCTGCCGTCCAGAGTGGTGTGCAACTGGGCATGCAGCCAGTCCACGGCGTCCCGGAGCAGCGGTTCGTCGGCCGGCACGTCCAGCTCACGCAGCACCCGCAGGGCCATCATGGTGGCCAGCACGCTGCTCTCGGGGGCGCGGCAGTCCGGCTCCAGCGCCTGCCCGAACCCGCCGTCCCCGTTCTGGTAGGCGCGCAGTTCGCCCAGCACCCCGGCGGCCGCCGCACCTTCAAACGCGTGCCGGAACCGCGCTGCGTCCAGGGGCCTGCCCTGTCGTTCCAGAAAAGCGCGGGCGCGGGCGAAGGCCTCCGGCGTCAGATTGGTTGTGGGCATAAGGGAGCGTAGCACCGGCCCTGAGGGCGGGGCCGGGCGGTCAGGGCTGAGGGTTCAGCGGCTGACGGTCCAGATGCCCGCGAAATCCGCCAGCTGGGTGTTGTTCTCTGGCGTCGCGTAGGCGCTGATGCTGCCGTCCAGATACAGCGCGTCGGGGCATTTCAGGCGGTCCCGGAAGAACACCGCAAAGGCGTAGAAATTGACGGGTCCGGCGCTGACCGCAAAGCGGACCCGCCCGTCCGAACACACGCCCACGCCGCTGCGGACCTTGAAGGAAGGGCTTCCCCTATTAAATGCTGGATGTACCTGCCCGCCGGCCAGCAGCAGCGGCCCCGACTGCGTGGCGAAGGTGGGCTGAGGGGCCAGCCGGCGATAGGCCTGGGTTTCGGTCACACCCGCCTGTCTGCCCCGGACCCAGAACACCCCGTTGGGCAGCAGCGCGAAATTGCCGCCCGAGCGGGCATTGTTGACCGGCACCAGCGTCCTGCCGCCCTCGACATGCAGCCCCAGCGGACGCAGGCCCGGCGCGTAGATGCCGCTGTTGGTGGCGAACAGCATGTCGCGCCCCAGCTTGTTCAGGCGGCCCTGCACCTGGGCGAAGCTGGCATAGGGCTGGGCGGTGGTGGGATTGAGCCAGTGCAGTTCCAGCCGATCTCTGGTCAGGTCAACCTCGGCGACGGTGTACAGCATGCCCGCTGACACCACCTTGTTCACTTGGAAGGCCTGGGAGGCGGGGCTGCACGACATCAGCAGCGCGGTAAGGAGGAAACGGACGGCGATCATCGCAAGGCATGATGCCGCCCAGCGGGGCTGAGAAAAGAGGGCGGCTTTCCGCTTCAGCCCGCCGCACTGTGGGGCCGTGGCAAATGGGGGTCTGGCGCCGCCTTACCATGTCCGCATGACCCCCTCCGAGAGTGCAAGGCCCGTTCAGTCCACCTTTGACCTGCGCAGCCCGTCAAGCGGTGAGGTGATCGCCCAGCTTCCCGATCACGGTGCGGACGAGGCCCGCGCCGCCGCCGACCGCTCGGTGGCCGCTTTCGCGACGTGGCGGCGCACCACCGCCTACGCCCGCGCCTCATTGCTGCGCTCGTTCTTCGACCTGATGCGGCGCGACGAGCAGGAGATCGCCACCCTGATTGCCCGAGAGATGGGCAAGCCGGTGACCGAGGCGCTGGGCGAGGTGCGGTACGCGGCGTCCTTTATCGAGTGGTACGCCGAGGAAGCCAAGCGTGTGTTTGGCGACATCGTACCCAGTCAGGTACCGGGCAAGCGGCTGCTGGTCACGCAGGAACCGGTGGGGCCGGTGTACGCGGTGACCCCCTGGAATTTCCCGGCGGCGATGGCGACCCGCAAGGTGGCTCCGGCGTTGGCAGCCGGCTGCACGGTGATTCTCAAGCCGGCCGAGCAGTCCCCGCTGACCGCCCTGAAGATGCGTGACCTGTGGACCGAGGCAGGTGGCCCGGTCGACACCTTCCAGGTGATCACGGCCAGCGATCCCATTGTCATCACGAAGGTCATGATGGACGACGCCCGCATCCGCAAGGTGACCTTTACCGGCAGTACCGAGGTGGGCCGACTGCTGGCGGCCCAGGCGGCCCCCACCCTCAAGCGCGTGTCGCTGGAACTGGGCGGTCACGCCCCATATCTGATCTTCGCCGACGCTGATCTGGACCAGGCCGTCCTGGACGTGGTGGCCTGCAAGTTCCGCAACGCGGGGCAGACCTGCGTGTGCACCAACCGCATCTATGTGCAGCGCGAGATTCTGCAGGAGTTCACGGTTCGCCTGACCCGGGCTGTGGAGGCGCTGAAGGTGGGCGATCCCCTGGACCCGGCCACCCAGATTGGTCCACTGGTGGATGCACAGGGCCTGGAGAAGGTGCAGCGGCATGTGGACGACGCCCTGGCCCAGGGGGCGCGGGCCAGCACCGGCGGCGAGGCTGGGGACGGTCTGTACTTTCAGCCCACGGTCCTGACGGGCGTCACGCCCGACATGCTGGTGATGCAAGAGGAGACCTTTGGCCCGGTGGCCCCGCTGCTGGCCTTCGACACCGAGGAAGAAGCGGTGCAGGCGGCCAACGACACCGAGTTCGGCCTGGCTGCGTACCTGTGGACCACTGACCTCAACCGTGCCTTCCGCGTCAGCGAGCAACTGGAATACGGAATCATTGGCTTGAACGATCCGGTGCCCAGCACCGCGCAGGCCCCATTCGGCGGCGTCAAGCAGAGTGGTTATGGACGCGAGGGCGGGCCCTGGGGCATCCAGGAGTACCTGAGCACCAAGTACCTGAGCATGACGGTCCGCTGATTTCGGTGGTGTGGGGCAGGAGTGGGGCGGCGTGAATCTTTCGCGCGGCCCCTTCTCTTTACCTGGGCCATGACGACCCTCAAGAAAAAAGCCGTCAACAACGCCCTTTTTGGTTTGACGCTGTCTGCGCTGGGGCTGTTTCGCACGCGCAAACTGCAAGGGGGGTTGACAGTTTCGCGAATGCCCTGTATCTTTTCTGAGCCTCGAGAGAGGCGGGCAGCATGACAAGTGAAGCGTGAAAGAG